>NZ_PNDI01000002.1:0-277095 GCF_005887465.1 Pseudoalteromonas sp. S1610
GATTTCACTGGTTCTTCAGTTTTTACTGGTTCTTCAGTTTTTACTGGTTCTTCAGTTTTTACTGGCTCTTCAGTTTTCGCTAATTCTTCTTCAACAATGTTTTGCTCAACTGCATCAGAGGCATCAACGGCCGTTTTATGTGCTTTTGCTTTTAGCTCTGCTTCATATTCAGCTGCAGCTTGATCAGCAACGGGTACAAACGCAGGCGCTTCATCAGACTTTTCTTGCGCGTTTTCACCCTCAGGGCGACGACGACGCTGACCTGATGCACGAAGATGACGTGGTGAACGACGTGAACGAGTGCGTGTTTGCTCTTGTTCTTCATCTTGTGATACTGCGTTATCGTTTGAATCAACAACAGCTTCTGCTTGTTCTTTAGCAGGTGCAGGTGCTTTTTCATCTGATACAGGCGTTTGCTTTTCAACAACAGGTGCTTGCTCTTTCACTTGTGGCTTTTCTTCTTTCACCACAGGTTGCTCAACAGGTTGTTCTATTGTTTGAACTTGCTCAGCACTTTCGTCTTGTACGCGAACTTTTTTGCGTAAATTACGACGTTGACGACGTACTTTAGGCTTTTGCTCTTTTGGCTCAGCATTCTTATCAGATTTAGGTGCAGTATCAGCTTTTTGAGTTGCCTCTGCTTTTACTTGCGTTTTATCTTCTGTTTTATGCTCAGGACGTTTACGCGTATTTGAATTACGACGGCGCTTATTGCGGTTTTCATTCTTTTCTTGCGTATCATTTACAGGTGCTGACTCATTTTTAGTTTCAGAATCTGTATTACGTTCGTTGCGTGGTTTATTACGTGGGTTATTATTGCGACGACGTTGGTTGTTGTTTCGACGACGATTATCATTGCCACGGTTGTTATTGGTACGCTCTTGAGATTTCTTATCTGTAGACTCTTGTGTTGTTTGCTCACTTTCACTTGCAAATAACGACTTAATCCATTTTCCAAGTGCAGTAAATAAGCCAATTTCAGCTTTTGCTTCTACTACCGGCGCTGCTTTTGCTGCTGCTTGTGGAGCAGGGCTAGAAGGCATAACGACACCTTTAAGCTTCGGCTCTTCACGTACAGGTGCTGCTGGCGATTTAGACATTTCAAATGCTTCAGGCTCAGGCGCAACAACTTGCTCATAACTTACTGTTTCAAGTGTTTCGTCTTTACGTAAACGCATAACTTCGTAATGTGGTGTTTCCATGTGTTGATTAGGAATAATCACTACATCACATTTATGATGCTTTTCAATGCGGTGAACGCTACGACGCTGCTCATTTAATAAATAAGCGGCAACGGCAACAGGCACTTGTGCGTTTACTTGTGCAGTGTTGTCTTTAATCGCTTCTTCTTCAATCAAGCGTAAAATTGATAGTGCAATTGACTCGTTTGAACGAATAGTACCTTGACCACTACAACGTGGACAAACACCTTGGCTTGCTTCACCTAGTGAAGGGCGTAATCGCTGACGCGACATTTCAAGTAAACCAAAGCGCGAAATTTTGCCAATTTGTACACGGGCACGATCTGGGCGAGCAGCATCTTTTAAGCGGTTTTCTACTTCACGTTGATGACGTGGAGGTGTCATATCAATAAAGTCGATAACAATTAAACCACCCAAGTCACGTAAACGAAGTTGACGTGCAATTTCATCCGCTGCTTCTAGGTTGGTGTTAAGTGCTGTTTCTTCAATATCACCGCCTTTTGTTGCTTTAGACGAGTTGATATCAATAGAGGTAAGTGCTTCAGTAGGGTCAATAACAATTGAACCGCCTGACGGTAAACGCACTTCACGTTGGAACGCAGACTCAATTTGGCTTTCAATTTGGTAATGCGTAAATAATGGTGTGTCACCTTGATAAAGCTTAACGCGGCTCATAAAGTCAGGACGAAAACGCTCAATGTGCGCTTTAGCTTCTTCAAAAACACGTGGCTTATCAATTAAAATTTCACCAATGTCACGACGTAAATAGTCGCGAATAGCGCGGAAAATCACGTTACTTTCTTGGTGAATTAAGAATGGTGCTTTAGCACTGTCTGCCGCTTGTTGAATGGCTTCCCAGTGAACTAATAATGCTTTTAAATCGTAGTTTAGTTCTTCAAACGATTTACCAACACCCGCAGTACGTACAATTAAGCCCATACCTTTAGGTAGTTCTAGGCGGCTTAGCGACTCTTTAAGTTCAGTACGCTCATCACCTTCGATACGGCGAGAAATACCGCCAGCACGAGGGTTGTTAGGCATAAGCACTAAGTAGCTGCCGGCAACACTGATAAAGGTAGTTAATGCTGCACCTTTTTGGCCGCGCTCTTCTTTATCAACTTGTACTATTACTTCTTGACCTTCTTTGATCACGTCGCGAATATTCGGACGACCATGGAAGGTGTAACCTTGCGGGAAGTAAGTACGAGCAATTTCTTTTAATGGAAGGAAACCATGACGATCAGCACCGTAGTCAACAAATGCCGCTTCTAAAGATGGTTCAATACGTGTGATTTTGCCTTTATAAATATTGGCTTTTTTCTGTTCGTGACCTGGGCTTTCTATATCTAAATCATATAGGCGCTGGCCGTCAACCAGTGCTACGCGCATTTCTTCTTGCTGCGTTGCATTGATTAGCATACGTTTCATAATGTTACTCTACTAGTTTGTGTCGCTGACATGACGATGTTTTTCTCGCCTGTTCAGGTGTTCCTATTTTTAGAATGTGCAGCCTCACGACTGGGTCTTTAACGGAACGGCTCTGTATTTTGGTACGCAGTATTTTAAATGCCGGCAAACAATAGGGTGTTATCACGCTATTAAATTCTAAAGGGATTCAAATGTGTCGGCTGTTTAGCTCAATACTCATTTTATCCAGAAGTTGGCCTGTCATATCAATCTTATTAAATGCATTCATATTAGGTGCGTAGGGCTCTTTAGGTTCAAACCATAGTTTCGCTTTTAAAACTACCGTTATCTATTTTATGAGCAAAAATCGCTACCGATGTTAATGAACGCTTATTTATTAGATTTTTTTAGTTCTAAATAAGCTGCTGTACGGTACTACTACAATATTTGAGCGAATTCTGAACGGCGTGTTTTTTACGCCGTCACTATCAGACAAATTATCTGTTCATTGCTTTTACTATCACATTAAAAATCAATTCATGTTCAAACTTAACCAGCAATATATTACGCGCATTGCCGTTAGTTGTGCGCACGTGTTGACTGGGTATGTATAAAAGCTTTGGAAAACTTAACTCGGATCTGTATGATCGGTTACCCAGAATGTGCATCACGAATGTTTTGTTGTGTTAAAAAGCACCGTTGTTATTTGCAAATACTAAATATTTGCGCTGCTTATTATCCCACTATTATAACCGTGTTAGCAACTAAATTATTTTACTTAAATCAGTGATTAGGCAATGTCAGAAAAAACCGGCTTACAAGTATCTTTTGTCACGATCAACGAAGACCACCTAGGTCAGCGTATTGATAACTTTCTTATTACCCATTTAAAAGGGGTGCCTAAAAGCGCAATTTATAAAATTCTTCGTAAAGGTGAGGTGCGTGTTAATAAAAAACGCATCAAACCTGTGTATAAATTGCAGCTAGACGACGTTATTCGTATACCGCCAATTAGAGTGTCAGAGCGTGAAGAGTTTGTACCATCAAAACTCGATAAAGTAACGCGCCTCGAAGACGATATATTATTTGAAGATAAATACCTGATTGTTATTAACAAGCCATCAGGCATGGCTGTGCATGGCGGAAGTGGCTTAAGCTACGGGCTTATTGAAGCATTACGTGTTTTACGCCCAGAAGAGCGTAGCCTAGAGCTTGTGCATCGTTTAGACCGCGATACCTCAGGTTGTTTACTCATTGCTAAGCGCCGCTCAGTGCTGACCGCTTTGCATGAGCAATTACGCGAAAAAACCATGGAAAAAAATTACTGGGCATTGGTAGAAGGCCAATGGGACTCTAAAACAAAAAATGTAACGGAAGGTTTGCGTAAAAATACCCTAAAATCGGGTGAGCGCGTAGTACGTGTTGATAATACCGAGGGCAAACCGTCGCATACCCGTTTTAAAGTGCTTGAACGTTTTAACGATTGCTCATTAGTACAAGCATCCCCTGTAACCGGTCGTACTCACCAAATTCGTGTGCATACTCAGTGTCAAGGCCATGCTATTGCTTGTGATGATAAGTACGGCGACCAAGGATTTGATGAGTCAATGCGTAAACGCGGTTTAAACCGCTTATTTCTACACGCGCATGATTTAAGCTTTTACCATCCTAAAAACGAAACCACTATGCGAGTAGAAGCACCGCTGGATAAAGCACTATCAAGCTGTTTAGTAAAACTTAGAGCAGCAAAGGCGTGATCGTAACCTCAATAAAACATTACAAGCTGGTGATTTTTGATTGGGATGGCACCATTATGGATTCAATTAGCAAAATCGTTAATTGCATTCGCAAAAGTGCCCAATCACATAATATTGAGCCGCCAAGCGATACCGCTAGTAAAAATATTATTGGTTTATCGCTTGAAAACGCAATCGCAACCTTGTTTCCTAACTACAGCGAACATCACGAAACGCTTATTGCAGGTTATAAACAGCAATATGCACTTGATACCACCCCAACACCGGTGTTTGATCACGTTGCACAGGTACTCACTGAGTTAAAAAATCAAGGCATAATATTGGCGGTTGCCACAGGTAAAAGCCGAGTAGGACTGGAACGCCTTCTAGATGAAAGCCAGTTGCGTCACTTTTTTAGTGCTACGCGAACCAGTGACGACGCTAAATCAAAACCCGCTCCCGATATGCTTTATCAATTGCTTGAAGAGCTAGGGGTAAGTGTTGATGAAGCGCTAATGATAGGCGACACGCAAATAGATATGGCAATGGCAAAAGCCGCAGGTATGGATAGAATAGGGGTAACCATGGGCGTGCACGACGCAGCGCAATTAAACGAGTTAACCCCGATTGCAACCGCTGACAACTATCAGCAGTTGCAAAATATATTACTCGGCTAATCAGTTAGTTTGCGCTGCTAATACATCAACACCAAACTCAGCCAGTAATTGGCTGAGTTTAATGAGTGGTAAACCAATTAAACTATTTGGATCATCACCACTGAGCTTTTCAAATAAACAAATACCCAAGCCTTCACTTTTAAAACTACCTGCACAGTTATAAGGTTGCTCTGCATCGCAATAAGCACTTATTTGCGCCGTTGTTAACGTTTTAAAGGTCACATTAAAGGGCTCAACAATAGTTTTGCTTTGTTTAGTATGAATATCGTACACACATAAGCCAGTTAAAAAAGTGACCGCTTGCCCGCTAAATAAGCTCAATTGCTTTATTGCGTTTTTTTTATTGTGCGGCTTACCTAGTATTTGCTGATTAAATACAGCAACTTGATCTGAGCCAATCGCGAGGCCTTGGTCAAAATGATCGATGGCTGCAGCCGCTTTTAATTCACTGAGGCGCTTAACAAGCGTGCTTGGTGTTTCGTTTTTATGCGGCGTTTCGTCAACATCTGGCGAAAACGTTTCAAACGGCAGATTAAATTTTTGTAATAAAGACTGCCTAAATGGCGAGCTTGAGGCTAATATAAGGGGGTGCTTCATGGCATGTTTTCCTAGCGTAAATCAGATTGAGTTAGGATAAATCAGATCCGTGAGTAAAACACGTGAAAAACAACGTAAAATTGGTTTTTTACTTTGACTAACTTACTAACTATCTATATGATGCAGCCCCTATGCAAAAGGTGAAAATTCCCATCACCCTTCATCCGGGCAAAGCAGCTCAGCATCGTTTAAAGTATGACGGCGTTGTACCGCTTGAGAAACTTCCTCGTTTACGAGGGGTTATCCAGGAAGAAGTAGGTGAAATAGCGGTAAAAATTCATTGCAAAAACGATGAGCAAGGTTTAGTTGTGATTAGTGGCAATTTGTCCACACACGTAACTGTCACTTGTCAACGTTGTAATGGTGATTTAGGGTTGGATTTGGATCAAGACTTTGTGTATTCGCCAGTCGGTTTGGATGCAGAGTCAGATGATCTTCCAGAAAGCTACGACGAAGTAGCACTTGATGAAAATGGTGAAATAGACGTATTTGAGTTAATCGAAGACGAACTTATTTTAGCAGTGCCATTAGTGCCTACCCACAACGAAGCTTCATGCAGTTATACAGCAGAGCCTGCCAGCTTTGGTGTTTTAAAGGCGGAAGATGATAAACCAAATCCATTTGATATTTTGAAACAACTTAAGAAAGATTCTTAGGAGAAGACTATGGCTGTACAAAAAAGCAAAAAGTCTCGTGCAAGACGCGGCATGCGCCGTTCACACGATGCGATCAGTGGTCCAACTTTAACTGTAGACCAAACATCTGGTGAGACTCATCGTCGTCACCATGTGACTGCAGATGGTTACTACAAAGGCGTTCAAGTAATTTCTAACTAAGAGATTGCTTATATGCTGACTAATCTAACCATAGCGTTAGATATGATGGGGGGCGATTATGGCCCCCGTTCATCTATCCCCGCAGCCGTTCGTGCGGTAAATGCTAATGCCAACTTAAAACTCATTTTATGTGGCAACGAGCAAGTAATAGCTAAACAATTAGAATCACTCGATTCACTTTCTCATCCTAGATTAATTATTCGCCATTGTAACGACGTTGTTACCAATGCCTGCGAACCCGCTGTTGCTGTACGCTCAAAAAAAGATTCCTCCATGCGAGTTGCCCTTGATTTAGTTAAATCGGGTGAAGCGCAAGCCTGTGTTAGCTCTGGCAATACAGGGGCGCTATTTTTTATGGCGCATTACGTATTAAAAATGCTTCCAGGGGTGAAACGTCCCGCACTTATCTCTGCTGTACCTACTGAACGTAAAAACCCCGTTTACTTACTCGATTTAGGCGCCAACGTGCATTGTGATGCACAAATGTTGTATCAGTTTGGCATTATGGGCTCTGTGGTTGCAGGTCAAGCACTTGGCTGCGATAACCCTAAAGTGAGTTTATTGAATATTGGTGCTGAAGATATAAAAGGCCACGAAGAAATTAAGCAAGCCGCACAATTAATGCAACAAAGCGAGCTGATTAATTATATTGGTTACAGTGAAGGCAGCGATATTTTTTCTGGCAAGGCCGATGTTATTGTCTGTGAAGGTTTTGTTGGCAATGTTGCACTCAAAACCTGTGAAGGCATTGCTAAACTTATCATGAAAAAGTTTACCCGTGCCCTTGAAAAGCACGTCGTTTACAAGTGTATGGCGTTTATGTTGGCGCCAATCATAAAAAAACTCTATAAAAGAGTGAACCCCGACCAGTATAACGGCGCTTCTCTGGTAGGATTGCGCGGTATTGTTGTTAAAAGCCATGGAAATGCCTCAGCTAAAGCATTTCATGCCGCAATCGACGAAGCAGTGAAAGAAGTAGAACGTCAACTTCCAGATAAAATAGCTGCTATTTTCGAAAAAACACATTCTAAAGACACGGCGGTTGAATAACAGTTAACGTGCCGTGTTATACATTATTTATTTTGTTTAATTAAAAGAGCAAATTATGGCACAAAAAATTGCACTTCTTTTTCCAGGTCAAGGCTCGCAAACTGTGGGTATGTTACAAGAGCTACTAGCGAGTTCTGACATAGTAAAAGCTACATTTGCAGAAGCTTCAACCGCACTTGGTTACGACCTAGCAGACCTTGTACTTAACGGTCCAGAAGAAAAACTAAATCAAACACACCGTACTCAGCCTGCACTATTAACTGCAAGCGTGGCTATTTATCGTCATTGGTTAGCTGCAAACCCAGATGCAGACGTCGTTATGGCAGGTCACAGCTTGGGTGAGTATTCAGCTTTAGTATGTAGCGATGTGATCAGTTTAAGCGAAGCCGTAAAACTGGTTGAAAATCGCGGTTTTTACATGCAAGAAGCCGTACCTGCTGGTGTAGGTTCTATGGCCGCAATCATTGGTTTAGGCGACGATGAAATTAAAGCCGCTTGTGCAGCAGCGGCACAAGGTGAAGTGGTTTCTCCAGTAAACTATAACTCGCCAGGGCAAGTGGTTATTGCCGGTCATAAAGATGCAGTTGATAGAGCCTCTGTTGCTTGTAAAGAAGCCGGAGCAAAACGTGCATTGCCATTATCGGTAAGCGTACCGTCACATTGTGAACTAATGAAACCAGCTGCTGAGAAATTAGCCACCGATTTAGCTGCTTTAACATTTAATACACCTAAGTGTGATGTAATCAATAATGTTGATGTAAAAGCAGAAGGTTCAGCTGATGCAATTAAAGAGGCATTAGTACGCCAGCTATATAGCCCTGTACGCTGGACCGAAACGGTACAAGCACTGGTTGCACAAGGTGTAACGCAAAGTTATGAATTTGGTCCTGGTAAAGTACTAACCGGGCTTGCAAAACGTATTGATAAAGCGATGGTGTGTGGTTCAGTTAACGACCTTGCATCAATCGATTCAGCTAAATAAGAGTATATAAAATGAGTAATTTATTTTCTTTAGAGGGCAAAGTTGTCCTGATCACTGGCGCTAGCCGTGGTATTGGTAAGGCCATTGCAAACACATTAGTAGCACAAGGTGCAAAAGTAGCGGGCACAGCAACAAGCGAGTCGGGTGCAGCTAAAATTAGTGACTACTTAGGTAATAACGGTAAGGGCTATGCGTTAAACGTAACTGATTCTGCATCGATTGAGGCGACATTAGCGGCAATTAAAGCCGATTTAGGTGATATTGATGTATTAGTAAATAATGCAGGTATTACGCGCGATAACTTATTAATGCGCATGAAAGAAAATGAGTGGGACGATATTATCGATACCAACTTAAGTTCTATCTTCCGTTTATCTAAAGCCGTACTTCGCCCAATGATGAAGAAAAAGAACGGCCGTATCATCAATATCGGCTCAGTAGTGGGAACTATGGGTAATGCGGGTCAAGCCAACTATGCAGCCGCTAAAGCGGGTGTTATCGGCTTTTCTAAATCACTAGCGCGTGAGGTAGCCTCTCGTGGAATTACTGTAAATGTGGTTGCACCTGGTTTTATTCAAACGGACATGACCGATGATTTGACAGATGAGCAAAAAGCAGCAACGCTTGCAAACGTACCTGCGGGTCGTTTAGGTCAGCCAGATGAGATTGCAGCTGCAGTATGTTATTTAGCATCTGACGCCGCTGCGTATGTATCAGGTGAAACTTTGCATGTAAATGGTGCGATGTACATGGTTTAAGTTCGCAATGCGAATTAAATAAACTACAAATTGTATGCGGGTTTGCTAAAAAATATTGAATTTTTCGTAAACTTGCTTTAAACATACTTGAAATCGCTGTGAAAATAAGCGATAAAAGATAAAATAAACACTCAAGAGGTTTGACCAGCAAATTATTTATGGTCAAAAGATTGAATCAGAGAATTATCGGACGTAAACTACGCCGCAATCTGAAAATAACGCATTGGCGTTTTTAATAAAGGAAAGAAGAATGAGCGATATCCAAGAACGCGTAAAGAAAATTATCATCGAACAGCTAGGTGTTAAAGAAGAAGAAGTTAAAAACGAAGCTTCATTCGTTGATGACCTAGGTGCAGACTCTCTTGATACTGTTGAATTAGTAATGGCTCTTGAAGAAGAGTTCGATACTGAGATCCCAGATGAAGAAGCTGAAAAGATCACTACAGTACAATCTGCAATCGATTACGTTACAGCTCACGCTGAGTAATTAATCGCAAATTAAGGGCAGCATTCGCTGCCTTTAATCTTTATATCCAAACCACCTCAAAGTCCATGATTCAATTCCAAACCCTCACTCATCATCAGCAATTAAATTGTTATTGCTTAGCGTTGGTTAATGGTTTGAGACTCGCACTTTGAGGTAGCTTGGGTATGATCATCCCCAATACTAATAACATAACTAGCAACAGCGTTAACGCTTAAATAAACTGAGCTAAGTTAATTGGTATAATAATAATTCCTTATTGGAGGCAAACCGTGGCTAAACGTCGTGTCGTCGTAACTGGCTTAGGAATGTTGACGCCGCTAGGCAATGATGTTCAATCAACCTGGCAAGGCTTATTAGATGCTAAAAGTGGTATTCAAAATATTACCCACTTTGATACATCAAAATTTGGTACTCACTTCGCTGGTTTAATCAATGATTTTGATGCATCGGCTTACATGTCACCAAAAGATGCTAAAAAAATGGATTTATTTATCCAGTATGGCATTGCAGCGGGTGTTCAAGCTTTTCAAGATTCTGGCCTCGAAGTTACTGAACAAAACGCATCACGCATTGGTGTAGCGGTGGGTTCAGGCATTGGTGGCTTAACCCTTATTGAAGAAAACCACGTAAAATTATTAAACAGCGGCCCACGTAAGTTATCGCCGTTTTATGTACCGTCTACCATTATTAATATGATCTCGGGTCATTTATCGATAATGCATGGCCTCCGTGGTCCTAATATTTCAATTGTAACGGCATGTACTACAGGCCTGCACAACATTGGTCACGCCGCACGTATGATTGCCTACGGCGATGCTGATGCTATGGTTGCCGGTGGTGCAGAAAAAGCGTGTACGCCAATTGGAATGGGTGGCTTTAACGCCGCACGTGCGCTTTCAACGCGTAATGACGATCCACAAGCAGCGTCTCGCCCGTGGGATAAAGACCGTGATGGTTTCGTACTTTCTGATGGTGCCGGTGTGGTGGTTGTTGAAGAATACGAACACGCTAAAGCCCGTGGCGCTAAAATTTATGCAGAGCTTGTTGGTTTTGGCATGAGTGGTGATGCCTACCACATGACCTCACCACCAGAAGATGGCGCAGGTGCAGCTCTGGCAATGGAAAACGCATTAAACGATGCGCAAGTAAATGCTGAGCAAGTTGGCTACATTAACGCACACGGTACGTCTACTCATGCGGGTGACAAAGCTGAAACGTCAGCGGTTAAAACTATTTTTGGTGATTCAGCTAAAGATGTAATGGTAAGTTCATCAAAATCTATGATGGGTCACTTACTTGGAGCGGCAGGCTCTGTTGAGTCGATAGTGTCTATTTTGTCGTTGACCGAGCAAAAAGTGACGCCAACAATTAACTTAGATAATCCTGATGAAGGCTGTGATTTAGATTACGTACCGCATACAGCACGTGATGCTAAACTTGATTACGCTTTGTGTAACTCATTTGGGTTTGGTGGTACTAATGGCTCGTTACTGTTTAAAAAGGTATAATCTTTTTTAACAACGAACGACAATAAGAACCCAGTTGTTTAACTGGGTTTTTTTATGTGTAAAAAAATATGCAAACAATAATAGCAGCAAACGAAACCAGTAGCATAAGCACCCATGATAGGGGCTTAAATTATGGCGATGGCTTTTTTACCACCGCAATTATTACTGATGGGCAGGTTGAGCATTGGGCTTATCACAAAGCACGTTTGATTGAATGTGCGCAGCGTTTAGCTTTTCCGGCGCTTGAGTTTACTGCTCTTGAATCGCACATTACTCAGCAAGTAGCATCACAGGCGCAAGCGGTTGTTAAAATCGTGGTAACACGCGGCGAGGGCGGGCGAGGCTATGCGCCACCAAGCGAATGTAATTTAAATATTTTTGTGAGTGTTTTACCTTATCCAAAACATTACAACAGCTTAACAGATACGGGCATTAGTTTATCTATTAGCCCGATTAAGCTGGCCGTTCAACCTCATTTAGCTGGGCTTAAAACTTTAAATAGGCTTGAACAAGTACTGATCAAAAATGCCCTGCAAGCTCAGCATACCGATGATGCGTTAGTCCTTGATTGCAACAACAATGTAATTGAAACCTCAGCGGCTAATATTTTTGCAATAAAAAATAATAAGGTATTTAGCCCAAGGCTCGATGAATGCGGTATTAAAGGTGTTTTTCTACAATCTTTATGTGATAAATTAGCCGTTGAATTTAAAACTGTCAGCGTTGATGACCTTACCCAAGCAGACGCCGTATTTTTATGTAACAGCTTAATGAAAATTGTGCCCGTAAAAAGCCTAGACGAGCACTATTTTGATATTGTGCACAGCCAATCATTACTAAACGAGTTACTAGCCAAGGAGGCTTAGTGTTAAAAGTTATATTATCAGTATTACTACTGGCTTTTTTTAGCTCTGTGATTGGCTACCAGCAATTACAAGCAACCATTCAAACGCCACTAAAGGTAGCTACTAATACCCAATTTAAAGTTGAAAAAGGCACCGGTTTTAATAAGTTATGTCGCCAATGGCAACAGCAGCAGTGGCTAGAGGATTGCTGGCGGTTTCAAATATTAGCTAAACTCGACCCGACCTTGACTGACCTAAAAGCAGGTTTGTACGAGCTAAGCGCAGATAGCGTAATAAACAACATAAAAAAAATAAACCAGGGCGAGCAAATTAGTTTTAGTTTTACCATTATTGAAGGTCAAGCACTCAGAGATGTATTAAATACGGTAAAAATTGCTCCACATTTACAAAACGATTTAAAACTCGAACAGCTTGGCGAGCAAATAATCGGCAAGCAAACTCACCTTGAAGGGTGGTTGTTTCCCGATACTTATCATTATCATAGTAACGACAGCGCGAGTAGTTTATTAAAACGCGCTGCGCAAAAAATGCAGCAAACATTGGCAGATGCATGGCAGCAACGGGCAAGTGATTTACCTTACAATACCGCCTATGAAGCCCTGATAATGGCTTCTATTATCGAAAAAGAAACCGCGCTTGCCAGTGAGCGCCCGTTAATTGCTTCAGCGTTTATAAATCGCTTAAATACCAATATGCGCTTACAAACCGACCCTACCGTAATATATGGGCTAGGCGAAAGCTTTGATGGCGATATCAAACGTAAAGACCTAAGAAATTACACGCCGTATAATACCTATCGTATTAACGGATTACCGCCCACACCGATTGCCATGCCCTCCAAAGAAGCCATTTTAGCGGCGGTAAACCCGCCCAAAAGCGAGTATGTTTACTTTGTAGCCAAAGGTGATGGTAGCCATCAGTTTTCAACCACATTAAAACAACATAATGCGGCGGTTAACCAGTATATTTTAAATAAAAAGAATTAGTGTTTATGAAACCAAAATTTATAGTTATAGAAGGCCTAGAGGGCGCGGGTAAATCTACCGCCATTGCCCTGTGCCAAGACTTTTTAAACCATCACCATGTTGATTTTATCAATGTGCGCGAACCCGGTGGAACCCCACTGGCTGAATCGTTACGTACTTTAGTAAAAGCTGAGCACCAAGAAGAAATAGCTTTTGAAACTGAGCTGCTAATTATGTATGCCGCGCGTTCACAACTAATGCATAATGTGATCAACCCAGCGCTTGAACAAGGCCAGTGGGTATTGGCTGATCGTCACGATTTATCGTCACAGGCGTATCAAGGCGGCGGGCGAGGAATTAGTGCAAACACGTTAGCGTCGCTATCGTCTATGGTGTTAAAAGGTTTAAAACCCGATTTAACCATTTACCTAGATATTGACCCTGTTATTGGCCTTGAACGTGCAAAAGGCCGGGGTGAGCTAGATAGAATTGAGCAAGAAGCCATTGAGTTTTTCCAGCGCACCCGTATGCGTTACATTGAGCTTGCAAATGATGATGACAGCATAAAAACAGTTGATGCCAACCAAAGCATCGATAAAGTACATCGTGATATTACCAATGTACTACGCACATTTTTTTCAGGGTTAAAATAATATGGCATTGCCGTGGCTTAATGAGGTAGAGCAACGCTTAACTCAAAGCTATAAAGCGCAGCGTTTTCACCATGCGCAGCTGTTGTGTGGGCCCATTGGCGTTGGTAAGTTTGAACTAAGTGAGCAGCTCGCAAACAGTTTGTTATGCCAAAATACGCAAGCACAGTTAAGTAGCCCCACTAGCGTACTAAGCCCTTGTGGGCACTGTAAAAGTTGTTCATTAAACTTAGCGGGTACACACCCAGACAAGCGCATTACCCAAGTAGAAGGGCAAAGCATAGGTGTTGATGATATTCGCGGCATAAGCGATTTTATGCACCAGTCCGCGGCTCAAAATGGCAATAAAGTAGCGATTATTCAAAACTGCGAAAAAATGACCACCGCAGCGGCTAATGCGTTATTAAAAACCCTTGAAGAACCAAGTAATAGCCGGTTTTTAATTTTGACTACCAGCCAAGTGGCGCAGTTACCAGCGACTATTTTAAGCCGTTGTGCTAAAACCGAGGTTAAAGTAACTAATAATCAATTAGCTCAACAATGGCTTAGCTCTCTAGATGTGCCTAATTATCCGTGGTTGTCGTTATTTTATAGCCAACCACTACAAGTAAAGCAGTGGCAACAGCAAAATCAGCTAGAAAATATTGATACGCTTTATAAATTTGCAACTGAGTTTAAACAAAGCCATAATTTCAATGCGTTAGTCGATATAATAAATAAACAGCCTGAGCTTGTTCGTATTTTCACTTTATTTTTGAGTGAGCAGCTTAAACAACAGCTTTTAAATGGTATGAGTTTTGACTCTTACCAAGTAGCTCAGCAAGCGCTGAATGATTTTTTACAGAATAATATACAAATACTTGGGCTAAATTTACCGCTTGCGGTATCACGACTAGCGTACATATTACGTAACCAATAAAAAGGACTAGATATGCAAGAGCTATTAGTAGATATAGACGACCTTGACGAACTATATCGCTGTTACATGCCTTTTTTAAAAAAAGGTGGCTTATTTGTACGCACTAATATGCGTTATGAACCAGGATATTCACTTGCCTTACGCGTTACCTTGCCAGATGCGCTAGAAGATGACGTGGTTACCGGAAAGGTTACGTGGGTCACTCCACAAGGCGCTCAGAGCTCAAATCCACCGGGGATCGGCATTAGCTTTCTAGATGACAAAACCAATCTAAACGCGAAGATCGAAAAACTGCTGGGGACTATGTTAAACTCCGGCAATCCAACTTATACCATGTAGTAAAAACAGGCCTTATTTTGATTGTAGATTCTCATTGCCATTTAGACCGTCTTGATTTTGATAAACTCGATTTAAACCTAGACCAAGTACTTGATAACGCTCGCGCTAAAAAAGTAGAACATTTTTTATGTGTCAGCGTCACACTTGATCAGTTTCCCAATATGCTAGAGCAAATAAAACATTACAACGACGTGTCTGCGTCATGTGGCGTGCACCCGCTTGATCAAAAAGACGCACTCAACAAACAGCAATTAATTGATTTAGCCTCACACGACAAAGTAGTGGCGATTGGCGAAACTGGGCTCGATTATTACTACGCAAAAGACACGCATGCAGTGCAACAAGCGAGTTTTGTTGGCCATATTGAGGTAGCTAATGAATTACAAAAGCCACTTATTATTCATACCCGTGATGCCCGTGCCGATACCATTAATTTAATGCGTGAGCACAAAGCAGAAAATTGCGGTGGAGTATTGCACTGTTTCACTGAAGATTGGGATATGGCCAAAAAAGCCATTGATATGGGCTTTTATATTTCTATTTCAGGCATTGTGACTTTTAAAAATGCGGTAGAGCTTAAAGAAGTAGTAAAACAAATTCCACTCGATCGACTGCTTATTGAAACCGACTCGCCTTACTTAGCGCCAGTACCATATCGTGGTAAAACTAATCAGCCAGCGTATGTTGAAGACGTTGCATATTACATTAGTGAGCTCAAAGGCATTAGCTTTAACGAGTTGGCAAAAGCCACCACTGATAACTTTTACTCTTTATTTAAATTAGCAGCTAAAGGCTAACCTCATGACGACTCTCTCGGTGCAACACCCACTGTTACTTATGGGGCCCATGGTGCGCCGAGCAGAAAAAACCGCAGTGTGTATTCAGTTTGCTACTTCAAAGCCAGTAAATTGCCGTGTAGAGCTAATTAGCCACGAATGTTATAGCGAGCAAGACACCATAAGGTTAGGGGAGCATTTATTTTTACAGTATGTGGTAATTAAACCTATAAACAGCCAGCTCCCGCGCGATACCTTATTATCATACCAACTATTTTTTGATGACAGCCCTGTTGATTTATCTTCGTTTAGCTTTAACAATCAGCCATTACCTGAATTTGTGATCCCCAAAAAACTGACACAAATATTACATGGCTCTTGTCGCAATGCGCATCATCCTGCAAAAGACAGCTTAGTAAGTTCAAGCCATTGGCAAGCCGTTCAGCGAAGTAATGAACAGCAGGGGGCACAATTATTATTGCTTTCGGGCGATCAGGTATACGCCGACGATGTAGCAGGGCCTATGTTATTAGCAATACATCAGCTGATTAAACACTTAGGTATTTATAAAGAACAGCCACTTAATTTAGATTTACCCGCTGACATTGCAGAACAGTTGTATGGTCGCCATTACTTGCTGCCAACTACCTCATGGAAAAACCGCTCAAAACTAGGTATTGGCTATTGGTTAAAAAAGGACGAACCGCATTTTTCCAGTGTTAAAGCTTATAACCACCTAATTCATTTTGAAGAGTTTGTAGCGCTGTATTTACTCAATTTTAGTAGCCAAGCATGGCAATACATTGATCTAAATAACTTAAGTTACTCAGGTGGTAACGAAAAAAATCAAACGCTATTTAATGCAGAAAAAGCCGCATTAATTGACTATGCACAAGGTTTAGCAGAGGTAGAGCGATTGTTTGCCAATGTATCTACCTTAATGATGTTTGATGACCATGATGTAACCGATGATTGGAATCTAACCGCAGGCTGGGAGCAAGCTATTAATCAAAACCCCAGTAGCAAGCGTATTGTAAATAATGGCTTAGCGAGCTATTGGTTGTTTCAGGGTATGGGCAACGACGCACTACAAAAAACCGGATCGTTACTGAGCCCTTTTAACGACTGCTTAGCTGGCGACAAGCAATGGCAATTTAAAGCGTTTGATAAACACCTTAACGACTTTAGCCATTGGCATTATGAGTTAATGACCATTCCTAAAGTGGTGGTGCTCGATACCCGTACGCATCGTTGGCGTAACGAGCAAAACTTTAACGAACCTTCAGGTTTACTTGATTGGGAACGCCTCACAGAGCTTGAAGAAAGCCTATTAAGCCATGACCAAGTAATTATTGTATCGCCTGCTCCCGTGTTTGGGGTTAAATCGATAGAGGCAATTCAAGCGGTGTTTAATATGTGTGGGCAACCACTTATGGTTGATGTAGAAAACTGGATGGCGCACGAAGGCTCAGCCAAAAAGTTACTTAACACCTTTAGGCGTACCGACACCCCAAACGAAACGCTGATTTTATCCGGCGATGTACATTATTCATTTTGTTTTTCGGTGCAAAAACGTTTTGGTGATCACCCCAACAGAATTTGGCAACTGACTGCAAGTGGCATTAAAAATGAGTTTCCGCGAAAGCTAATAAATGTACTCGACAAGCTCGACTCTATTTTATACGGCCCCAAAAGCCCACTAAACTTTTTTACCAAACGCTGGCATATGGAAGTAGACAAACACCAAACTAAAGGCAAAGGGCAAAAGTATCTAGTAAGCGATTCAGCGATTAGTTTAGTCACGCTTGAAGCGGGTAATTTAGCAAGGTACCAGTTAATCCACGGCGACGGCCATACCACCGAATTTGATTTAGAAGAGCAGTGATTTAAATACAGGAATTAGGTTTTAGGTTGATATTATTGCCGACTTGTAGCTGCGACTTCATGTCGCGTTATTTTTTAATGTCGCGAGCGACGGGCGACGGGCGACGAGCTTAGGCCCGTAACCCGACCCCCGCAGCCCGTTAACTTCGTCGTTTTTTAATCCGTTTTGGTGCCGGTAACTTGTTGGTCAATATAGCCAAACATAACACCACTATAAACAGCATTGAGTTTGCGCCGGCTTGTAAAGAGTAATCAACTGACGAATGTAGCATCATGGCTACAATAGCTGTAGCGCAACCAAACGCCACCCCCTGATAAAGCGCTGTTTTACGCGTTCGCATAGTATTAATACACAACCACAAACTATAAAGCACCAGCAGTCCTAATAACGCTGTGGCAGGAATGCCTAGCTCAACTGCAAATTGCACATAATCGTTATGCGCATTGTCGTAATAACCAGAGTAGGGCTCAGATTGATACGCAGGAAACGCAGTATAAAAAGTACCGCCACCAGAGCCTAATAGCGGGTTATCTAAAATCAGCGGAATTGAGTCACGTACAACTTCATCACGTGTTTCCGATTGCAAACTAGTCTCGCTAATACGTTGTTTTACTTTTTCTACATCGAAAATGGCACCAATAATGATTAGGTCGATAATAAAAAAGCTCACAATCAGCAATTTAAATGCTTTAGGCTTTTGCTTATAAATAAATAGCGCCAGTAAGCTTACTATTATTAAAGCGATAAAAAAGGCCGAGTTACCCATACGGCTGCGAGTTAAAATAAGCGCCACAATAATAATAATTAACGAAATTCGTAAAATTATTTTAGAACTCAATAATATTTCGGCCCAAGCGCGTAGTGTTTGTTTTACAGTGGGCTGATAACCACTGTTAGAGCGTTTTAGTTCACTGATTAAAACACCAATGCCTAAACATAAACATAAAGCTAAGTAATTAGCTAAAAAGTTAGAATAGGTAAAAGTACCAATTGCACGATCTGTATGTTTGTAACCAAATAAAGGACTTACTATATCGGGCGATAAGTTTAAATAACTAGCATACAAAGCTTGAAATACCCCTGCACAAATTACAGCATAAATTAATTTTTTAATTCGCTCGACACTATTGCAGTAGTTAAATACGAGCCAGCTCAACATGAGTAAAAAGCTGGTTTTTAATAACATTTGTTTGGTTTGAAATGCATCAACGCTTACGCTAAATAGTTGTATACCACAAACTAAAACAACTGCACTTAGAGTAAAAAATAGTGGCCAAGAATAGCGGGGTGGAAACAGCGCTTGGTTGTTATTTAACACACTGTGGGTAAGGTGAGTAATAAAGGTAAAGCTAGTTAAAATGCCAATAGCTAAAATTGCCCAAGGTCGGTAGCTACCTAAAGGAAGAGGGAGTAAAAATAGGATCAAACAAATAAAAAAGAATATAAAACGATTCAAAATAAACTCAAACAAAGTAAAAACGCAGCCAGTAGGCTGCGTTTAAATATACTAAAAGTAGAAACTAGTTACCGACTTCAGATATACCGTTATCACCGCCTGTACCACCAGAACCTGGAGGTGTAGGTAATGTTGGTAAGCTTACTACTGGTGGAGCTGGCTGACCAGTACCCGGACCTGCAGCAGTTGCTTCAGAAGCGGTCGTAGCATCAACACCCGCAGTAATTGCTGCCAGTGTAATTGCATCAGAGTCTAAGCCTGCAGCTGTAAGTGCAGCTAAAAAGTCAGAAATTAAAGGGTTATCTGCACCAAAGTTAGCAACAACAGCGGCAACCATTGCATCAATATCTGCAGCGCCACATGCGCCATTAAGCAGCTTTTCGTCTAACTTAACTTCTTCTTTGTTTTTACAAATGCGTTTGATAGCTTCTACTAAATCTTCGCGTAATTGTTCAGGTGAAGTATCTGCTGTTACATTATTAAGAATATCAATTATGCTATTTATGCCCACTTCTTGAACCACTGCAGCATTATCCGTTTGTGCATAGGTTGGAAGAGCAGTAAGTGCTGTTGCGCTAGCGACTAAGCCAGCTAAAAGTAATTTTTTCATTTCTCGTCCCTTGGTTGAGTACTAATTGCAAAATTTTAGCGCATCGGTGCAAAAAGTAAACTCTTTATTTACGCCATTTTCATTAGATTTGATAATTTTTGATGGTGGCAGTATTAAATTACCTTGTACACCATCACATCCTAGGTCTTCAAGTATTTCTAAAGTCTCGTTTTTTTCAATTAAACAGGCTAAAACTTTAATCCCAAAACCATGACAAATATTGTTAACTGTTTGAATATAAAATTGGCTTTGTGGGTTAGTTACTAAGTCTTGAATGTAGCTACCATCTATTTTTACATATTCAATATCAAGACCTTGTAAATATCTAAACGATGTTAAGCTGGTACCAAAGTGCTCAATACATACATTAATACCCAACTCTTTAATTGCATCTATATGTAACGATGCAACATGCACATTATACAATAAGCTTATTTCATGCAGTTCAAACAGTAAGTTAGTTTTTATAACCGGCTTAGTATGCGAGTAAAGAGTAAGCCATTCTATAAAGTCAGTTGAATATAAAGATGCCTTACTAAGATTTAGTGCAAATACTTCATTTGGGTATTGCTCTTTAATATCAACAAAATTGCGTATAATTTTTTTATCGAGTTCTTCGGTTAAATTTAACTTTTCGGCCATGGCAAATAAGTGGCCGTTATTTACTTTTTCGCCATCATGGATAAAGTGAGAAAACACTTCAAAGTAACATTGAGAATTAACTTTATTAGCTTGTTTTACGGGCTGTACCGAAAAGCTCACTTCACCAGCATTGATAATCGACTTAATCAGCTTACGCCATTGGTTGACGCTAAATAGTGACTCTTTATCGTTATTATCAATTGTAGTGTCTTCGCCTATGGTACAACCGGTGTCAAGCAACGACAGTACTTCACCAACACTTACACCTTGTTCAACTGCAACTATAGCTAAATTTGCATAGCCATTTATGTGTAGGCTGTTTTCTTTTTTACTTAATGTATCACTTAACTCCAAACGAGCTTTATTTAAAAATAAAACGTCATAAGGGGCAAGTAACACAAACGTGCCGCCATTCAATCTAAATACCGTTGAATTTGGTAATTCTTCTGTGACATGTTTCAGTATTTTAGCTGCATCTAATACATGCTGGTCACCATCTTGGTAACTTACTATTTGGTTTATATTATTTAATGAGGGCAGGGTAAGCATCAACGCAGTAATTGGCGCATCGTCTGAAATGTTATTTACAACAGAATTAAAGTGGTTTTCAAACGACTTACGGTTACCTAGCCCCGTTAACGAATCTATATATACTTCTTCGGTCAGTGCTTGAGTTTGCTTGGTCAATGAATCAAACGTACTTTGTAAGTTTATAACCATGTTATTGATGGCTTGTGTAACAGTACGAAGCTCCCTTGCTACCGGTATTTCTTTATTTAAGGTAAAGCGTTTGCGGGTTACTAAAGTGGCTTGATCTTCTACTGCTTTTAATGGCTTAAATACCGCACGTAATATTAAAAATGCTATAGCGAGTGATGCAGCCAATAGTAAAAACGAGCTATATAAGCTGCGAAGAGTGTGTTGCCACAAGGTTAAATACGATTGCCCAGTATGGCTAGTTACATCGAGTGTACCTGCCATCATCCAGCCATTATTTATTTCAGAATGCATAGTTGGCGCACTTAGTTCAACAGCACTAATAAACCAACTAGGAACTGATTCAACGCGTTTTGGATTTTGTAATTCAAAAACGATGTTGTTTTGCACGTCAGTAAATTTAATTTGGCTATAATAACCAGAGTCAAAAATAGCGGTTGCCATCGTCTCGGCAATCATTAGGCTGTCGTCTTCTAAATAAGGAGATATAGAAAGCCCTAAACTAGTAGCGGTGTCTTGCGCATGACTGGCCATTTGCGTTTGTAAGTAATTACGGGTTGTATCCACGTCGGTAATAACGCGTACACAAAATGAAATAATCGAAATTAAAATGATCAAGCCATAAACTTGGGTCTTTAAACTCAATCCATATTTAAAGATTCGAGACATAACTACTAGTTCCTTTGTTGTTACCATTAGCGGGCGCAAGCTCACCTTGTTCAATTCGTTCTAGCATAGTGTTCCAAGCAGAAACCCCACGGCTATTCTTAACCTTATTACCTAACCCTTTCGATTTGGCTAACCACAAGCCTTGGCCGTTAAAACTATATATAGGCTTTAAATCGCCACGATTACTAGCAGGCACTAGTTTAGTATTAAAGTTGTCGAGCACCAACGGTATTTGGTCAGGTTGTTCAAAGTATATTAATACCATGTGCGGTTGATTAACGGTACGTTGGCGTACATACATAAAGCGTATTTTTTCTTCTGGGATACCCAAAGCGATTAAAGTAAAGTATTTAGCAATAACATAATCTTCGCAGTCACCCATGCCTACACCTAAGCTTTCTAGCGGGGTGGCCCAGTAGTCTTTTTTTTGCCAAAGATCGTCATCGGTTTTGTACTTTATATGCTTATTAAAAAAGTCATTAACTAAATGAATTTTTTGCCATTCGCTTTTATTGGCAGAGTCATCTATAAAACTCAGCCACGTTTTTATTCGTTGGTGGCCTGCATCGCCGTAAAACTGTTTGGCACGGGTAATTATATCGCTATTACGCAAATGTAAAAGCATGTCTTGTGCACAAGCAAAAAAAGACACTAATATAATTATGCAAATTCCTACGCGCACAAATCCCATCCCTTAAAAGTTAACAGCACTATTATATTCCCATTGAAAGTAAATTGATAGATTACAAAAAAGGCAAAAATAATTAGTTAACAAAAAATTAACCTAAAACAATCAAAAAGGCTGCTTTTTATATTGAGCGATTATATGTGTTGTGTATAATAGCCGCCCATATGGTTAGTAGTGCTTAAAACTCGCTATTCGCAGCGACATTTATAAACAGCTACGTTATAACCAAAAGTAACTATAAAAGGAATTGAAGTGAAAGTATTAAAAGCAGTCTTGCCTGTTGCAGGCTTGGGTACCCGTATGTTACCAGCTACCAAAGCAACACCAAAGGAAATGCTTCCGCTAGTCGATAAGCCCCTCATTCAATATGTTGTAAACGAAGCCGTAAAAGCCGGTATTAAAGAAATTGTGCTGGTTACCCATGCCTCTAAAAACGCTATAGAAAATCATTTTGATACTAGCTTTGAACTAGAGGCCACTCTAGAGGCCCGCGTAAAACGCAGCTTGCTAGAAGAAGTTCGTTCAATAATCCCAAGAGATGTAAGCATTATATCGGTTCGTCAATCGGCGCCGTTAGGGTTAGGCCATGCAATACTTGAAACCCGGCCTATCATTGGCAATAACCCTTTTGCTATTTTATTGCCCGATGTAATTATCGATCAATATAAGTCGAACCTAAAGGTTGATAATCTTGCGCAAATGATCGACCGATTTGAGCGCACCCAGCATAACCAAATCATGGTTGAGCCCGTCCCACATGAAGAAGTACACAACTATGGTGTGGTTGATTTAGCAGGTAAAAAAATCCAGCCTGGTGAAAATGCAGCCATTACCAACATGGTTGAAAAACCAAATAATGACGAAGCGCCAAGCAATTTAGCAATAACAGGGCGTTATGTTGTATCGCCTGCTATTTGGGACTTGCTCGAATATACCCCTCCCGGTGCTGGCGGCGAAATACAATTAACAGATGCATTACTACAGTTACGTCATCTTGAAACAATTGAAGCGTACCATTTAAAAGGTAAGTCGCATGACTGCGGCTCAAAACTAGGCTACATGCTCGCAAACGTAGAGTATGCAATGCAATCAAGCCTACTGGGTGAAGAATTTACCAAGCGCGTTAAGCAATTAATGGCAAATGCATAAAGTTTTGCAAAATCGGTTAGTAAAAAATTAAGGGAAATCATGGCTATTAAAGTATTAAGTATTTTTGGTACGCGACCTGAAGCAATAAAAATGGCGCCGCTAGTGAAAGGGCTAAATGAAGCAGAAGGTATTGATGCAAAAGTATGTGTTACTGCCCAGCATCGTGAAATGCTTGACCAAGTTTTAGACCTTTTTGAAATTGTACCAGAGTACGATTTGAACATTATGAAACCGGGTCAAAGCTTATATGATGTAACAACAAATATTTTGTTAGGTCTAAAGCCTATTCTTGAAGAGTTTAAACCAGATTTAGTGCTTGTTCATGGCGATACCAGCACTACTTTATCTGCAAGTTTAGCGGCGTTTTATCAGCAAATTCCAGTGGGGCACGTAGAAGCAGGTTTACGCACAGGCAACTTAAGTTCACCATGGCCAGAAGAGGGTAACCGCAAGCTTACTGGTGCTATTACAAAGCTGCATTTTGCACCAACGCAAACATCGCAGCAAAACTTACTCAATGAAGCGGTAAGTGCTGACGATATCGTAATTACTGGTAACACCGTTATTGACGCATTATTACAAGTGGTTGATAAAGTAAAAACCGACAGCGCTTTAATTTCAACTCTAAAAGCTAAATTTCCAGAACTCGATGAAACTAAAAAGCTTATTTTAGTTACAGGGCACCGCCGTGAGAGCTTTGGTGGCGGTTTTGAGCGAATTTGTGAGGCATTGGTAGAAATTGCAACTGCGCACCCAGATACACAAATTTTATACCCAATGCATTTAAATCCTAATGTACGCGAACCAGTAAATCGCATATTAAAAAATGTTGATAATGTGCATTTAATCGAGCCGCAAGACTACCTACCATTTGTGTACTTAATGAATCAAGCTCACATAATCGTAACCGACTCAGGTGGTGTTCAAGAAGAAGCGCCAAGCCTAGGTAAACCAGTACTTGTTATGCGTGACACCACAGAACGCCCAGAAGCGGTAGAAGCAGGTACAGTTAAACTAGTAGGCACAGATAAAGCTCGCATAGTGAATGAAGTTAATAACTTACTCACTAACGCTGAAGAATATCAGTCAATGAGCCGTGCACATAACCCTTATGGTGATGGTAAAGCGTGTGAACGTATTGTGGCTAAAATTAAGCAACATTTTAAAGATTAAAATAAAGTTTAAAACTTTTTCAAGGATTTAGTAATGACAATTAAAACAGTTTCAGTTGTTGGTTTAGGCTACATAGGTTTACCAACTGCGGCGGTTATTGCATCGCGCGGTATGAAAGTAATTGGTTTAGACGTAAGCGAAAAAGCAGTTAATACCATTAATGCCGGTGAAATACACATAGTAGAGCCTGATCTCGACATAATAGTTCGTGGCGTAGTATCTACTGGTAACTTAAGAGCGACTACAACGCCAGAAAAAGCCGATGCGTTTATGGTAGCTGTACCTACACCATTTATTCACAGCGAAAGTGGTAACCACAGTGCAGACTTAAGCTATATTGAATCGGCTGCAAAAATGATTGCCCCAGTGCTTGAAAAAGGTAACTTAGTTATTTTAGAAAGCACCTCACCTGTAGGTGCAACGGAGCAACTAGCCGCTTGGTTAAGTGAAGCGCGCCCTGATTTAACGTTCCCACAAGATAAAGGTGATGCCGCCGACATCAATGTTGCTCATTGCCCTGAACGTGTATTACCTGGCTATGTATTACAAGAGTTAGTGTCAAACGACCGTGTAATAGGTGGTATGAGCAAAGCATGTAGCGAAAAAGCCGTTAAGTTATACGAAACTTTCGTGCGCGGCGAGTGTATTATTACCAATGCTCGTACTGCTGAAATGGCTAAGTTAACCGAAAACTCATTTCGCGATGTAAACATTGCCTTTGCCAATGAATTGTCAGTCATTTGTGACAAATTAAAAATTAATGTGTGGGAACTTATTAAGCTTGCTAATCGTCACCCGCGTGTAAATATTTTAAACCCAGGCCCAGGTGTTGGCGGCCACTGTATTGCGGTTGATCCTTGGTTTATTGTTGCAAGTTGCCCAGACGAAGCAAAAATAATTAAACAAGCACGCTTAACTAACGACGCAAAACCATTTTACGTAATTGAAAAAGTAGCAAAAGCTGCTGATGAATTTAAACGTCCAGTTATTGCGTGTTTAGGCCTTTCATTTAAAGCCGATATTGACGATCTTCGTGAGAGCCCGGCATTAAATATTGTTGAAGAATTAGCAGCAAAAAATATTGGTGAAATACTTGCTGTAGAGCCAAATATTTCAGAGCTACCGGCCAACCTAGCAGATAAAAATGTCAGCTTAGTGTCGTTAGAAAGCGCACTAGAGCAAGCAAATGTCGTTGTAGTATTAGTTGATCATAAACAATTTAAAGCTGCAGATAAAACAGAGTTTGCATCAAAAGTTGTTATTGATACTCGCGGTATTTTGTAAGGCTAACATTTATGACTCCTTTTGAGCTTATAAAATGTGATTTGTATCGGAGTACCGCAAGGTACTCCCATAAATTATTAATAAAAAACTTAATCAATAATAACCGTTCTTTTAAGTACACTTTTTGGTGGAGGCTAACTCAGTCTAATAACCTATTGATTAGGACATTAGCAAGGCTTATGCATTTAACCTTATCTATTAGGTATCAAATACAAATACCTAAAGAAGCAAAAATTGGTCCTGGGCTCAATTTAGGTCATGCTACTGGAATAGTTTTAAGTCCAACAGTTGAAATTGGAGCTAACTGCAATATTAGTCAATTTGTAAATATTGGAAGTAACCATGGGAAAGCTGCCTCTATTGCAGATAACGTGTATATAGGTCCTATGGTTTGCATAGTCGAAAATGTTGTCATAGGAAATAACGTCACTATTGGTGCTGGCTCTGTGGTTATTAAGGATATACCTGAAAATTCAACGGCTGTTGGTAACCCTTCTCAAGTAGTCAACCAAAATTATCCTGGCCGATACATTATGAATAAACATGATGAATAAAAAACATGTAGTCCTATTAATGCCACTTTCTACTTATGAGTGGGGTAGTATCAACTATGGCGGAGTGGATAGTGTATGCCAAATGTTTGCAGAATATTTGGTTAACCATGATGACGCTAACTTTAGGTTTACTATTATCGGGCTCGACCCGCAGAGTAAAACCCCTTTCACTGGTGATGTTATTCGTCTATCAGATAATGTTGATTTTGTTTGGCTGCCTGCATCAAGTAAGCAAATAGGCTTTAAAATCCCCGGCATTATTTGGCAAAATTGGCATGTTCGTAAGTTATTAAAAACTTTGAACCCTGATTTAGTGCACACCCACCTTTGGAGCTTTTTGATAGGAAGTGGTTTTAGAGGGAAATCGGTTGTTACAGTTCATAGCTATAAAAAAATAGCTCGGCGTAATGTGGGGTTGGTTAATAACTTTTTATATGAAAAAGCAATACCACGGTTAATAAAGAAACGAAATGATAATGTTGTTGTTGTTGGCAAACAGCTACAAAGTGCAATTGCTGCAGATGGGTTTAAATCTTTAGTAGTTCATAACCCAATAGATCAAGAATACTTTGAAGCTAATTACGTCAAACATCAACGAAAAGAAATAAAGCTTGTTACGTGTGCGTTGCTAACACCAAGAAAGAAGGTGGAAGATTCAATTTCTTTACTAGCTAAATTAATTAATGACGGCATTGATTCCTCATTAGCTATCATTGGGCCACATGCTGATAAAGGCTATACAGAGCAACTGATAAAACAGGTAGCTTCGTTAGAATTAGAAAACAAAGTAAAATTTATGGGTAAGTTAAATAAAACCCAAATTGTACAACAATATCTTAATGCTGATGTAGGTATTTTTACTTCTAGTGAAGAGACCTTTGGCTTAGTACCTCTAGAAATGTTAGCAGTTGGATTGCCTCTAATAACAACTGAGGTTGGAATACTTGAAGATGAGAAAACTTTTTTTGATAAAATGGGTGTTTTATACCTATCTGATACGATAACCCCTAACCGTATCAAAAATTTAATTGCCAATCATAATGTTAATGAGTCTAAAAGTGAACTTGAAGTAAAATTTAATATTGCATCTGTTTTCACGCAATATATTGATTTATATAAAAAGTGTAGTGAAAAAAATAATGATTAGCTCGTTACTTAAATATGCTCCAGTGCAAATTTTTGCTGCAATTAGTGTTTTTGCATTAATTAGTATTCATACCAAGTTATTAACTACAACCGAATACGGAATGTTGGCATTAATGCTATTAACGGTTGAAGTTGTAAGGGCGGTAGCTGCCCAGTGGATAAACTCTAGCATGCTGCGTTTACTTCCTAGTAAAAAAACAGAGGAACATAATAATTTTGCAGCGATTGCCAGCTCAATTATTTTTTGCTGCACATTGCCAGCTTTAGCATTAGTTAGCTTGGGGTTATATTTAACAGGTTTATTAACCTTATCTACGTTTTTAGCTACCTTTTTAGTTTTTTTAACTAAAGCCCTCTATCAGTTCTATCTTGAATTAGCCCGTATAATGGAGCGTTTAAACCAATATAGAGTTGCCGTACTTACTCAATCTATTATGGCTATAGTAATTACAGGCAGCTTGCTAGCTTATTCTCCTAATATCCTTTCTGCGTTATCAGCCCTTGCTTTGAGCTACATAGCTGCAGGTTTAGTTGTTTTTAAACCGCTTAAAATCAGTATTAATAAACTTAAAACTGCAGACGCTCAGGCTATTTTCTCTTATGGCTTACCGCTTATGGCCAGTGGCTTAGTTGCAGCAATATCAAGCCGGTTAGACCGCTACTTCATTGCCGACTCATTAGATTTAGCACAAACAGGTATTTATGCTGCTATATCAAATATTTTATTAGGAATTGGCGCACTTATTTTTATGGTAGTAGCCTTACCAAGTTATCCTGAATTAACAAAAAAAATAAACGATAAAGCCGCTTTGTACAAAGCCCATGGTGAATATTTAACTTTATTATGTTTAATTGCAATGCCCGCTTTAGTTGGGTTTTGTATTTTAGCCGAGCCTATAACGCACCTATTGCTTAGTGAAGAATATTTATCACAAGGTTCTACTATTATTTATATTTTATGTTCGGGGGTGTTTGTTTTAAATTTGAAGGGACATTATATAGACCATGGTTTACAGTTCTCTTTAAACACTAAATACCTGCCAAAAATTAGTGTTTTTTCATTAATTTTAAACCTGTCATTATTAGTTACTTTGATTCCTCCTTTTGGTTTGATAGGTGCAGCGAGTGCTTTTTTAATTGCTAATATTATCGCATTGGTTATGAGTCTATGGTTATCACTAAGAAAAGGGTATAAATACACTGTACCGTTGCAGGTATATAAAATTCTACTTTCAACTGTGTGTATGGCCATATTCCTACCAGAATTACGTGTTCATCATTTTGTGATAATTAATATGCCCATAGTAAATATTATTATTGATATCGTTATTGGTGTGAGCATTTTCTCATGTGTGCTTGCCTTACTGAATTATAAAAAATGTAAAGCATGGGTAATAAATAAATGAAAAGTGAAAGTATTTATAAAGTAATGATGTTCACTTTTTTGACAGCTTTTATTTTTGGCGGCTATTTGCTAGAAAACATAGGTATAAAGTACGTATCAGAAGGCGGAAATCCGTTAGTTAAAATACATATTTCAACGTATATATTAATGCTAACCTTTGCTATCTTTACGCTCAGAAAAGGAATTCAAACACCTATAATTAATCTTAAAGAGCTAAGTTCAGCATGGCTAATTAGCTTACTGAGTATAATTCTTGTGATATTTTATGGTTTATATACCTCGGGTATGTCAGGTATAGCTTATTTGGTCAATACCATGATCTCACCACTTTTAGCTGTTTATTTATTATGTCAGTTAAGCACACATCATAAAGGTAAACTATTAAGCTTACTTGCTTATCTTTTATTTTTTAATGCCATGATTGCTATACTGGAATTTACGATAGGCAAAACAATGGTTAGTGTTGAGTTTGCAAGCTTTAGCTTTTTTCGGTCAACTGCACTCTTGGGTTTCCCTCTCAATAATGCATTAATCACAGCTGCGTTAGCCCCTATACTAATGAGTTATACTCGAATTCCTTATTTAATCTATTTTACCGTTGTAACTTTAGCTTTATTTGCTTTTGGAGGGCGAGCTGCCACTGCTATATTCATTTTCGGAATGTTGTTTTTAATTATGCCAAAAATACCTAGATTTATAAAATCAGGGTTTCATACATCAAAAATGCGTTTTGCGATAATCCAAGCGCTCGCTTTTTTTGCGTTCATTTTTACAACATTAATAATTACTTTAACTCCAATTGGTGCTCGAATCCTCAGTAAGTTGCATATTGATAAGAGTGCTGAAGCACGTTTTAACGTATATGTTTTGTTAGATGAATTAACCCCTATTGAATGGGTATTTGGAGCATCGTCTGCATTTAAGCAAAATATTGATTTCTACATTGGAATAAATGTGATTGAAAATTATATCATTGGTTGGGTTGTTAATTTTGGACTTATTGGCACGTTTTTACTTGTTTTCACTTGCTATAGCATACCATCAAAATTGATGACAAGAAGTAATATAAAATTAAATGTTGCCTTAATTGTATTTATTTTAGTATCAGTGACCAACAATGCATTAACGACTAAAACGCCAGCTTTGTTATTTTTATTTAGCGTAATGTACCTTTCCAGAGCAATAGAAAGTAAGACCAAAATATAGCTCAGTATAAAATACAGGATGTCATTGTTAGCTAAAGTGGAAATATAAAGATAAGAGATATTTAAAGCAAAATTTTTTAGAAATTTATACAATTTAAAATGATGAGGTTAAATAATGCCCAATGCAATACTGTTATATAGAGTCTCCAGGTGGCTTTATTTAAGAAAAGTCCCTTTATTACCAAAGCTTATACAGTTAATGATTTTCCTGTTTTATAATTCTAAATTACCTGCTAGTGCGGATATCGGGAAAGGTTCTTTTCTTGTGGTTAAAGGTATTGGGGTAGTAATTATTGATAACGCCAGAATAGGAGAGCGTTGCAGGATTGGTATTGGTTGCAAAGTCGTTGGTAAGGGACCTTATAAGCGTGTTCCTAGTATTGGAGATGATGTTTTTCTTGGTCCAGGCTCTGTAATCGTAGGACCAGTAATAATTGGTAACAAAGTAATAGTCGCTCCAAATTCTGTAGTTACAAAAAGTGTACCTAATGGATGCATAGTTGGTGGAGTTCCTGCAAAAATTATCGGGAATATAGACGAATTGAATTATGACATATTAAAAAACGAGAGTTATTTAGATGATGTAGCTCCATATATGGTAAAAAAATAAAACAAGACTTTGTCAAGTAGACAGTCATGTTTAATCTTATGTAATTTAATTGTATTTTGCGATCTCTAGCAATTAAACCTGATATTTAAAGGAATAGTATTGATGTTTACGAGTAAGGTATACATAAAAAGCCCTATTTTCATTCAAAACATTTTATTAAGTAGTCGTGCATTTATACGTAAAAAACTTAGGGAAAATAATGATTGCGAAAAGCTTACTCAAAAGTTACAAGCTCATGAATTTAACAGTGAATTGCTGAAACAGTATAGTGATGGAATGCTCAGCGATGTAGTTACAAATGCAAATGAGGCTGTTGATTACTACATAGGGACTGGAACAGATATAGAAAAGTACCCATATATCGATAAATCTACAATTAATAGCCATAAATATGAGTTTGTGTCACCTCAAAAAAGAGGCGCTGTAATTAATGGCGCAACGAGTGGCACAACAGGTGCTCCACTAGTTATCCCGCAGAATATGCAATCAATAATTACTGAACAAGCTTTCGTTAGCAGAGGCTTAGCATGGGCTGGATTTAAAGAGGGTGATAAGCGAGCATGGCTCAGGGGCGATATTATTGTACCACTCGAACAAAAAAAAGCGCCATTTTGGCGTTACTCCTATTTTGAAAATATGATTATGCTTTCATCCTTTCATATGGCACCTGCTAACTTGCAGTCATACATAAATACAATGGTTAATTTTGGTGTGCAAGTTATTCAAGCCTACCCCTCTTCTATAACCACGTTAGCTAAATACTTAGAAGTGAGTAATCAATATTACCCAGGAGACTTAAAGTCGATTGTTACCTCATCAGAGTCTTTATCAAAAGAAGACAAACATCTAATTGAAACACGCTTTAAATGTACTGTTTTTGATTGGTATGGATTATTTGAGCGTGTAGCTGCTATTGCCAGTTGTGAGCATGGGCGATATCACATTTTAACAGACTACGCTCATGTAGAATTATTGCCTGCCGGAAAAACTGAATCAGGTCAGCAACGTGCTGAAATTGTAGGTACTAATTTTAATAATTCACTTTACCCATTAATACGTTATAAAACTGGTGATCATGTTGTATTGTCTGATGAGCCAAATTGCCCCTGTGGTCGTGTTTTTCCAATTGTTGATTCTATAGAGGGGAGAATTGGAGATTATCTCTTAGGTGAGGATCGGCAAAAAGTGTATATATTAAATCATATACCAAAAGGTGTTGAAGGGTTATTGGGTTCACAGTTTGTTCAGAAAAAAGATCTGAGCATTGATGTTTTGGTTGTAGTTGATGGGGCGTTATTTAATAAGACTCAAGAAGATAAATTAATTTCGAATACAAAAGAAAGATTAGGTGTGTCCATTAAAGTGAATGTAAAAAAAGTTGATGCAATTCCAAGGACTAAAAACGGTAAAGTAAAGCAGGCTATAAGAGAGTTTTAACGTGAAAAAATTAATAAATCTAACAATAGCCACAGATAAAAACGGACAAGGTGGTATTGCAACAGTTTTAAATGTTTACGAAAGCGAAGGTTTTTTTTATGACACAAATTCAGAGCTTTTAGTAAGCCATTCAACCAATACTAGGTTTGGCATGGCAGGCCAACTATTCAATTATTTACTTTGTATTATCAAGTTAGTTTCTAAATTAATAATATATGACGTTGGCGTAGTGCATATTCATATGGCTTCTAGAGGGAGTTATGCAAGAAAGTCATTGCTAATAAAGCTGATTAAATATTTTAATACAAAAATTATTTTGCATTTACATGGAGCTGAATTTAGAGAGTTTTATAATAATGAATGCTGTGAATCTAAAAAAGCACAAATAAGAACAACCTTTAACTCTGTAGATAAGGTTATTGTCTTATCTACTCAGTGGCTGGATTGGCTTGATACTATATTAGACGATCGTAAAAAAGGAGTTGTAGTTTATAATGCCGTTCCTAAATTAGAGATAGAAAAAGAGAAAACTAATAACTTTAATTTTGTATTTTTAGGGCGGTTGGGTGAACGTAAAGGTGTATCCGATTTAATAAATGCTTTCAATGGTGTTGTTAAAGAGTATCCATACGCTAGATTGTTGCTTGGTGGTGACGGCGAGATTAAAAAATATCAGAAAATGGTTAATGAGCTAGGTCTAGATGAATGCGTTGAGTTACTTGGTTGGGTTGCTGGCGATAAAAAAATTAATATTTTAAAGCAAGCTGATGCATACGTGTTACCAAGCTATAACGAAGGCTTCCCAATGGGAGTGTTAGAAGCAATGTCATGTAACATACCTGTTATTGCTTCTACTGCAGGTGGAATTCCAGATGCCATTACAAATAATATTGATGGCTTACTGATTAAACCTGGTGATGTTGGATCTCTAAAAATGGCAATGAATAGGTTAATTGAGTTTCCTGTAGAAACAGAAAAAATGAGAGATGTTGCAAAAGAAAAGTTTTTAAATAACTTTAGTCCTAGAGTAATCATTCCAAAGCTTAAATGTATTTATAAAGAGCTGGGAGCAATTTAGTAATGTTAGATAGCAACTATTGCAAAAAACTATTACTTAATAAGGCAAAAAAAGGGAATTATGCTGGGCAAGACCCATTTGATGGGCTCAATAGTAAGCTATTTGAATTAACTCCTCGATTTAAACAAGGCATTGTAGGGCTTGCTTGGATTCAGCTGCATAAACGTTTAGCTATTAACTTGCGACCATTATGTGCTGTGCCCAAAAAGCGTAACCCAAAGGGTATTGGTTTATTTATTTTAGGTTTATTGGAAGACTATAAAGCAACTAATGAGCAAACTTATTTAGATGAAGCGATAAAGCTAGCTGATTGGTTATTGACCCAGCAAAGTGATAAATCTATTTGGCAGCATAGCTGTTGGGGTTACCACTTTGACTGGAATGCTCGTGCTTTTTTTGTACCTAAAGGTAAGCCAAATGTAATTACTACTATTTATGTTGCTCAGGCTTTATATGCATTAAGTGAAATCACCAAAGACAAAAAATACTCAGATCCTGCAATTGATAGTGCACATTTTATTGTAAAAACATTATATAAAGAATGTGATGGTAGGCAGTTTTTTGGTTACATACCGGGTGAAACTGCATTTGTACATAATGCTAGCCTTTGGGGCGCTGCATGGGTTGCAAAAGTTGCCGTGCTGACTAACAACCAACATTACAAACAGCTTGCTTTAAATGCAGCAAGGCAGTCGGTAAGCGAACAGGGACTTGATGGCTCATGGGTATATGGTGCTCGCCATCATCATCAGTTTATTGATGGCTTTCATACCGGTTATAATCTAGAGGCACTTCGCTTACTGAGTGATGAATTACAAACTGATGAGTTTGAATCGGCAATTGCAAAAGGTCTTACTTATTATAAAACACATTTGTTTGAGCAAGATGGCACTGCAAAATATTACAATAATAATCGCTACCCACTCGATATGCACAGTGTTTCGCAAGCTGTTTTTACGTTATTAAAAGTAGGTAAAACGCCAGATGACTTTATACTGGCTGAAAAAGTAATTAACCGTGCTATTCAAACCTTATATATGCCTAAAAAGCAGCGTTTTATTTATCAAAAAAATAAGTATTTTACCAATAAGGTAGACTATGTCCGTTGGACACAAGCATGGGTATATTATTCGTTTGCTTATTTTAATAGACAAAAATTGAACAGCGCTAAAAATGCAGTTATTGAACAACTTTAAAAAACGGACTCAACAATGAAACGTATTGAATTTTTAAAAGCACCCATGGATATTGCCACTATGCAAGAGACGGTGTCTTTTATTGAAAGTAGAATTGAGCAAAAGCAGTTTTTACAGCATGTTGTGGTTAATGTAGCCAAAATAGTAAATATGCAAAAAGACCCTGTTTTAGCTGAGTCGGTTAAAGCGTGTGAGGTAATTAATATTGATGGTATGGGTGTAGTGTTCGGTGCGCGTTTTTTAGGGCACGATGTGCCAGAGCGTGTAGCGGGAGTTGACTTATTTCATGAATTATTAGCTATGAGTGCCAAGCGAGACTTTCCTGTGTTTTTATTGGGTGCCACCGAAGAAGTAGTGAGCAAAACAGCCGAAGTCGTTAAAGCACAAAACCCAAATTTAAACATAGCAGGTTATAACGATGGCTACTTTTGGGATGATGAAGAAGCCGTGGTCACTAAAATACGTGAATCGGGCGCTAAGTTATTATTTGTTGCGATTACCTCGCCTAAAAAAGAAAACTTCATTAATAAATGGCAAGACAAGCTTGGTGTTGACTTTGTAATGGGGGTTGGTGGTACGTTCGATGTTGTAGCAGGTAAAGTAAAGCGAGCACCACAGTGGATGCAAAAGGCCGGTTTAGAGTGGCTATATAGGGTAATTCAAGAGCCAGGCAGAATGTGGAAGCGCTACTTAGTTACAAATTCAAAGTTTGCGTATCTTTTGATAAAAGATAAGTTTTTTTAATTATGACGCGTATAAATTATATTGATAACATGAAGGCAATAGGAATTATACTAGTTGTACTTGGTCATGCAGCTTGGTTGAATGAAGATGTATATACTTTAATATATTCATTTCATATGCCGCTTTTTTTCTTTTTATCTGGTTTTTTAGCATCATCCAAGCGAGAAGTAAAACAGTCATTGATTAAACTATTCCAGCGTTTAATATTACCATTTACTTTCTTTTTTCTTATTTCCTATCTATTTTGGCTACCACTGAACATTCTTGGTGATGGCCAAGCCAGTAAAATGCAGTGGTTTGATCCTCTTAGTCGTTTAGTTACATCCAAGGCTGATAGTTTTCACATTAATGGGGTTCTTTGGTTTTTCCCTTGTTTAATCATTATTTCATTAGCTCAGGTTATATTTTTTTCTGCATTGAAGCCAATATATAGTTTCGTGATCATTTCAGGAATGCTTTTATTAATGCTATTAAGCAACGAGCTAATTTCGGAAAGGTGGTTTTGGTCTATAGATTCTGCTGTTATTGGTATGTTTTTTTATCAACTAGGTGTTCTAGTTAAAAGAGTTAACCTTTTAAGTTATGCAGTATTTAACAATGAGTTTAAAACTTATTTGATTTTGTTATTTACCATTCCAATTTTTTATTATTTAGCGCTATTAAATGGCCGTGTAGATATAAGAGAGTTAAAGTTTGGTGCTTTCCCTCTTTTGTTCCCCCTAATTGCTTGTTTAGGAATATTTATATTATTTTTGATTAGTAAAAAACTCAAACCTAGGCCAATCTTCCAATGGCTGGCAATTTCTTCAATAGTGATATTTCCGCTTCATTTAATTGTTTTTAGGTTTTTACATAAAATCGAAGTTAAGATTATTCCTAATATTTGGTATTTGTTTGATTTGCTTCCTTATCTAAATACTTGTATAGCTATTTGTTGCTTGGTTTTTGTTTTTAGGTTCTTAAAATCTAAGACACCGAGACTTATTGGTTTATAAACTTTAGTCAATCGGGAATTTTGACAACAGTTGTTTTATTCCCATATCTTCACTTATAAAATAGTAAAATCATTTTTCTGGTTGAATCTCCTCACTTTTACTTTCTTGGTTAACATTTATTTTACATTTACTGGTTATTAAATCCTAATCCTTGTTTGTTTATGTAATTTCATACTTTGTAAGTCATTGATTTTAATTTCCAGTCCCTTATTGAGGTTCAAAAGTTGGTACTTTTGTAGTGTTTTTTGTTCCTTTTAATTTTATTTGTGTATATAATGTTCACCAAGCGCTTGATGAATTAACTTTCATTAAACAAATGACTCAAACTTGGTGCCTATAATGCACTTTTCATTTTCGAGGGAAAAAATGACTAACTCATTACTTAAATTTAAAAAGATAAGTGCAGTGATCGCACTTTCTTTAGCCAGCTCTACAACACTGGCTGCAGACTTAGGCGTAGCCAATAATTTTTCAGCATTTGTTTTTGACGATTTTAAATCGCACTTTGGCCGCGCTGATGGTGCAATTGCCGCCGGTGAAATTGATCTTCAAGGTTATAGCGTAGGTTATACTCGCCCTTACAATCGCGATGAATACTATTTAATTAGTGAATCAAGCATAAAATTTAAATACGGCCGCCAATATGTAGGTAGTATGATTGCTGGTGGCGGTACTGACATTCATTGGGGTGTACGCTGGGGTATGGAGTGGGGTTCTAAAATCCTTTCTAACCAAGATGAATCGGCCATGCCTTTTAACTTTGATGAACAAGAAGAGTATTACAAAAGTTTAAGCGCCGAGTTAAACCAGTTAAACCAAACAGGTACAGTTTACCGCAAATGGGGTGGTTTATACCTACAAGGTGACGGAAGGTCTGATAGACAAGTGTTTAATATTGATGGCCGTGATTTTGCCCGTGCTCATACCTTTAAAGTATGGGGTATACCAAGCGATGCAACTGTAATTTTTAATATCACAGGTGGTGCTGATTTACATGTGCGCGGAAAAGGTTTTTGGCATTTACGCCGCCACGCAAGTAAAACCGTATTTAACTTCCCTGATACGCAAAACCTTAATATTAAAGGTAACCGTTGGGAGGGTGTAATTCTTGCCCCTTACGCTGATATTAAAGGCGCTTACGGTACGGCTAAAATGCCAATTATTGGCCAAAGTTTTAAAGGCTCTATGGCATTGCTAGGTGGTGAATTCAATGGTGATTTACCATCAGTTGCTGAGCCTATCGCTCCATTTGCAATGCAGCAAAAATGGCAGTGGAACTCAAGTGAGTTTATGCCTGAGCATGTTCAAGTAATTACTACCCCGATTGTTGCTCAACTTAACGATGATAACGGCGATGGCATTATTGATAACAACGATGTGGCTGATGTAGTCGTTGTTGCATATGACAAAAGTACAAATGCACCTGGAGTAGTGCGTGCACTAAGCGGTATCGATGGCTCAGAGATTTGGACTTACGAGAATGGTGCTGTTTTTAGCGATTCACGTAATTCAATTGCTGCTGCAGATTTAGATGGTGACGGTGTTGTTGAAATTGTTTTAAACGACTATACATCACCAGTGGTTCAAGTTGTTAACAACTTAGGGCAAGTGAAAAAAGAGCTTACAAAATCGGGCAAACCTTTAGGCGCTGTTACATTAAGCGATATTAATAACGATGGCGTAGTAGAAATTGTAACAGGCAATAATGTATTCAGTTACGAAACTGGCTTGCTCTACACTACTAATTGGTCTGCTGCTTCAACAACTTTTGATGCTGATAACAACGGCACTCAAGAAGTACTCGCGGGTGGTGGCTTGTATGATTCTTATGGTGCACAATTATGGCAATATGGTGAACCAGGAGCTATGTGGTTTAGCTCAATAGTTAATTTAGATAACGATTTTTCACCTGAAATTGTAATTAGTAATCCAAGTAACAAGCTTGAAGATAGTGTATTTGCTGTACTTGAGCATAATGGAAATGTTAAGTGGCAAGTAACTAATCCTGATAACTTAGGCGGTGGTGTACAAGCGGTATCTACATTCTTAGGAACAAAAGATTTAGGTATTGTTTACGCAGGTTACACAGCAGTTGATATGTATAACGCAAACGGTGATTTAGTATGGACTGTTGCCAATGATGATGAATGGAGTGGTAAAATTGGCGTGAGTGCTTATGACTTTAATGGTGATGGTATTGATGAAGTAATTGTACAAGATCACTACAAAGTAAGAGTGTTAAATGGTGTTAATGGTGAAGTATTATCGACAGTTGCTAACTCATCAGGAACGCTTTGGGAATACCCAATTGTGGTTGACCTAGAGGGCGACGATAATGCAGAGCTTGTTGTTGTATCAAATAATACTGATTCTAGATATAGCATTAACAATGGTGTCACTGTGTATGGTGCTGCTGATAACAGCAAACCTTGGAAAAATGCAACTCGCATTTGGAACCAGCACTCGTACCACCAAACTAACATTAGCCAAGATGGTAAGGTACCAACATATGAACTACCAAGTTGGTTAAATAACAATACTTATCGCTCTAGTACGCTTAAATAAAAAGTACTTTTAGCAAATAAAAAGCCAATTAAGTTTTAATTGGCTTTTTATTATTAAATAGTTGTTTAAAATAATTGGCAATTAATAATCATGTTGCATTTGAGGCTTTTTTGTCGAACTTAAAGCAAGACCCAGCTATTAGAAGTTTACTCGAGCGAATGCCTAAGAACATTCAAACTACGTTTACTGATGAACAATTAGCGCATTTAAAAATAGCCATAGGTGCTAGGCAGTGGGGTAATCATGCTGTTGATTGCAGAGGCGTAGTTAAGTTTTTTAAATACCGTTATTACTATGTTTTTTTAGCGGGGCGAAACAGGCGCGAATTAAGCATAAAAGAGCAAAAAATAGCAAGGTTTACTCAAGCAATAATTTTAAGTTTGGTAGTCACGTTTACTATTTTATTTACCTTGCTGGTTTTATATTTGATTAAGTCAGCATTGGGAATTGATATTTTTGATGGATATTCGTTTGGGGTTTGGAGTTGGTTTAAGGGGTTATTTAATTAAACTTAAATAAAATGTGAGTATTCTTTTTGATACTTAATAACAAGCAAGAGTTTACTAAAAGATTTAAACATGAATTTTAGTACTTTTGTCGGAATCAGTAATTGAACAAAATTGGCTAATACTATATTATCCCCGTGGATTTTGTGAGGTGCTACTCACACTGAATTAGCTATAAGGAATTAAGCAAAATGACATCTCCAAGGACTTTTAAACCTTCAGGTTCCTCTGATGCCAATTTTTACCGATTATTTGATATATTTGCGTTATTTTTAGCTTTTCAGTGCGCAGCCTTACTCTACAGTTTTAAACTCACTCCTATTTATGCTGCCTCTGCATTAACTGTTGCCCTAAGCTATTTATACAGTGCTGAGCTGTTTTCTACCTATCGCTCTTGGCGTGCAGGAAAATTTAGAACAATGGTAATGTGTGCATGGGGTAGTGTGCTTATTGCTTTTGCGTTTTTATTAGTTGTGTCTTTTGTATTTAAGTTTACCGAGTCACTTTCTCGTGTTGGTGTGGTTATTTGGTTTTTACTAAGTGTGGCTTATTTGTACATTTGGCGCTTAGGGGTTTATTGGTATAAACGTAGCCGCCGTAAATTAGGGCTATCGCAACGCAATGTGGCCATTATTGGTGCTACTGAGTCTGCTGCTTATTTACATGCTGAAATAGTTAAACACGATGAGCTTGGGTTTAACTTTAAAGGTTTTTACGACGACAGAAGCCCTGAGCGTTTATTTGAACAACTTGAACAGCAGGGTGTTGAGGGCGGTATACAAAGTGCGGTAGATGCTGCTCGCAATGGCGAAATAGACATACTTTATATTGCGCTGCCTATGAAAGCGCAAAAACGTATAGCCGACATTTTATTGCAGTTGGGCGATACCACAGTAGATGTGCACATAGTGCCAGACTTTTTACTCTCAAATTTAATACATGCTCGCATTGAGCATGTTGGTGATGTAGATACATTAAGTGTGTTTGAAGCACCTTGTATTGGCACTCACGAATTTATAAAGCGGACAGAAGATATAGTTGTTTCGGCTATTATTGTTACCTTAATCACCCCATTATTATTGATTATTGCTGCCGCAATAAAGTTGACATCTAAAGGGCCTATTATTTTTAAGCAAGATCGCTATGGCTTAGATGGGCAAAAAATAAAAGTGTGGAAGTTCCGCTCGATGACGGTGACTGAAAACAGTGACGTGGTGACTCAGGCAACTAAAAATGATGCCAGAATTACTCCGTTAGGTGGCTTTTTACGCCGAACTAGCCTAGACGAACTGCCGCAGTTTATAAATGTTTTAAAAGGTGACATGTCTATTGTTGGTCCAAGGCCCCATGCGGTTGCCCATAATGAAGAGTACCGAAAAAAAGTAGAATTTTACATGTTTAGGCATAAAACCAAACCGGGTATTACCGGTTGGGCACAAATAAACGGCTGGCGCGGCGAAACCGATACACTTGATAAAATGGCCAAGCGAGTTGAATACGACTTACATTACATTAAACATTGGTCTTTATGGTTTGATGTAAAAATAATTTTTATGACAATTTTTAAGGGATTTAAAAGTGAAAATGCGTACTAATACAATTACCACTTTACTCGTTGCGTTAGGCTTATCAGCACCTGCATTAGCAGTAGAATTACAACCAGGCAGTGTAATGACTAAAGACGGCGCTGAGATTACACCTACGCTACAACTAGGTGTGAGCAGCAACGACAACTTTTTTATGACGCCGTCTGCCACTCAGTCACGTTTAATATGGAATATAGCGCCGAGTTTAAATGCATTGATTGAAGACGGCCCAGACAGTTATAAATTTGATATTGCATCAAGCACGTCGTTTCATAATAAAGACACTACCGATAACTTTACCCAAGTTAATGTGGGTGCCGGCGTACATAAAGAGTTTACTAGCCAACACCGATTAGATGTTACTGGCGATGCCGACTGGTTGTACGAGCAACGTGGTGGCGGATTAACTGAAGGTCAGGGCAGCGCACTAGATGAGCTTGTAAATTATCAGCAACAAAACCTAACTGCCCGTTATGAATATGGCGCAGAAAGTTCTAAAGCTCAGGTTGCTTTAACGGCAGGTTATTATAACAAAAATTACCAAAATTTTACGGCCATATCGCAGTACCGTGATTACGATAAACCGATGTTGGGTATTACAGGTTATTATAACACCCAAGCAGGTACGCGTGCCTTTTTAGAAATAAAGCAAGAAAACTACCAATACGATGTAATTGATTCAAACGGTATTACCCGCGATTCAGACGACGTAAAAGTATTATTAGGTATGGAGTGGGAAGCTACAGCCGTTACTACTGGCTCGTTTAAAGTGGGTTACCAAAATAAAGATTTTGAATCAAACTTGCGCGATAACTTTAGTGGTTTAAGTTGGGAAGCTGCTGCAGTTTGGAAACCTCTTACTTATTCATCACTACAGTTGGTTACTAGCCGTGCCGCTAAAGACCCATTACTAGAAGGCGACTACATTCGCGAAAGTGTTTATGGTGCAACTTGGCAGCATGATTGGAGCGAGTATTTAAGCTCTGTAGTAAGTGCTAATTATGTTGACCAACAATATTCAGGTAACTTAAACCGTAAAGATAAAGTTAAAAATGCGCGCCTTGGTTTAAATTACTTAGCCAGTAACTTTGGTATGGTAACCGGTTATGTTGATTTTATTGACCGCAATTCTACCCAAACTAATATTGAATTTGACCGCGTAATTGTTGGCCTTAACTTTACATTTGCATTAAAGGGAAATGAATGAAGGTTAAAATTTTAACGGGCTTAATTTTATTGCTGAGCTTTGGTAGTTTTGCGAACGATTCGCAAAACTACATTTTAGGTGCGGGTGACAAAATAGAAATTAAAGTATTTGGCCAACCAGACTTAGATGTAACCTCACTGCTTGGTAATAGCGGTGAGATTAACTACCCATTTTTAGGTAAGGTTAAACTTGTGGGTTTAAGTGTTTCGCAAGTTGAGCAAACAATAAGCGAAGGCCTGCAGCCGGACTATTTAGTTAACCCTAATGTGTATGCGCAAGTTATAGAGTATCGACCTTTTTATATTCATGGTGAAGTTAAAGAGCCAGGCGCTTACCCTTATCAACCTGCTATGACGGTAAATCAAGCAATAGCATTGGCCGGTGGATTAACTGAACGCGCCTCGGTTGATAAAATATTTATTTTTAAAGAGCAAACCAAACAGCAGCAACAAAAAGGTAGTTTAAACAGCCAAATTGCAGCGGGTGACACCATAAAAATAGAACAGCGCTTGTTTTAAGCAGTTTAAGGCAGTAATAATAAAATGAATACACTATCTGAAAAGCCTAGCAACAACGAGGAAGTTATTGATTTAGGTGCTTATCTTAATGTTATTAAGCAAAGTAAATGGAAGATTTTAGGTTTTGCTATTGTAGTTACATTACTAACTATAATGGTTGCGTTAACTTTAGTGCCTAAATATGTAGCTACAGCCACTTTATTAATTGAGTCGGAGCAAACCAAGGCGGTGAGTTTTGACGAAATATACGGCTTAGATTCTACTAAAAAAGAATATTACTTAACTCAATTTGAAGTGATTAAGTCAAACAGTATTGCTCGTGAGGTTATTACTAAACTCAACTTAAAAGAGCATACCGACTTTATTGCTAAACCTTCACTTACAGGTGAGTTAAAAGGCATGGTTAAGCAGCTGTTACCTTTTTTAAATAAAAAAGAAAGCTCAGCTCTTAGCGAAGAAGAGCAAGCAGAGCGAGAAATGTTAGGTTTGCTTGCTGTATTCAAATCGCGTCTGCGTGTCTCTCCTATAATGAAAACGCAATTAGTGCGTGTAAGTTTTGAGTCTAGTGACCCTAAGTTAGCTGCTTTGGTGGCAAATACGGTGGGTGAAGTTTACATTGAAAGCCAAATGCGCGCTAAAATGGGTATTACCCAGCAGGCATCTAGCTGGTTAAACACGCGTTTATCTGAATTGCGTATACAACTAGATAGCTCTGAAGTGCGCTTACAAGCTTACCGAGAAGAACAAAAGCTGGTTGATATTGAGGGCATAGCAGGGCTAGTAACTCAAGAGCTAGAGCAAACCTCAAAACAGCTAGTAGATGCTCGTGCGACTAAAAATAACCTTGAAAGCATTAACCGTGTTATTAACGAATATGGTAACGATAACATAGAGTTACTTGGAAGCATGCCTGAAATTACCTCGCATCGTGTTGTACAAGATGTTAAACGCGAAGTTGTTTTGGTTGAGCGTAAGGTAAGTGAGCTTAGTGAGGTTTATGGACCAAAACACCCTAAAATGATTTCAGCTAAGGCTGAGCTTGCAACCGTAAAAACCAACCTTAATAAGCAAATTAAAGGGTTAATTACCGGTATAGAAAAAGAGTTAAATAGAACTACGAGAACTGTAAATGCGCTTGAGCGAGATTTAGCTAAAATTCGTGCTGAATATCAAGATATTACCCGCAAAGAAACCCAATATAACCAGCTTAAACGTGAAGTTGAAACAAACCGTAATATTTTTAATACCTTTTTATCTCGTTCTAAAGAAACTGAAGTAACCAGTGACTTTAGCTCAGCTGCTGCGCGCTTTACAGACCGGGCTTATGCACCAAAAGACCCAAGTAAGCCTAATAAAAAGCTGATTGTTATTTTAGCCTTTGTTGCCAGTTTTGGTTTTGCGGTGGTAATGACTTTTGTTTTTGATGCCTTAAACGACACAGTTAAAAATAAAAATGATGTAGAAAATAAACTCGCACAGCGCATGTTAGGATTATTGCCGCATGTTGCAGTTCCTAAAAAGAGCTATTTTCCTATTCATGCTTATTTAGAAGATACTTATCGCCGCTTTGCTGAGTCGGTTCGTACATTCCGCACTAGTTTACTGTTAACTCATCTTGACCGAGCGCATCAGGTTATTGCGGTTACCTCTACCTCCCCAGGGGAAGGTAAAACCACCACCTCTGCTAATTTAGCGATGTCGTTGGCACAAATGGGCAAAGTACTACTAATTGATGCCGATTTACGTAAACCAACGTTAGCTAAACGTTTTGATATACCGGTATTTCACCCAGGTTTAAGTAATTTAATGATTGGTACTGAGCAATTAGCTGAGTGTGTTCATGTTGACACGCAATCGGGTGTAACAATTATGCCAAGTGGGCAAATACCATCTAATCCACTTGAGTTGTTGTCAAGCCCACGCTTTGAACAATTGCTTAGTGAGTTAAAAGCGCAGTACGATCATATTATTGTTGATACACCGCCTACGCAAGCAGTAAGTGATGCATTGGTAATTGCACAAAGTGTTGATTCGGTTGTTTATGTTGTTAAATCAGACATTACCCGTATTAAACCAATTACAGCGGGCCTTGAGCGCTTATTTGAAGTAAAAGCTCACGTTGCTGGTGTGGTACTAAACAAGGTAGATATGAGTAAATCTAAAGATGAGCATAGCCATGGTTACTATGATTATTACGATTACTCACAGCAACCTGAAAAGCCACAAGTGTAATTAAGTAATTTATGATTGATATTCATACGCATATTTTGCCGGGTATTGATGATGGCGCTAAAGATTTAACAGAATCTTTAGCGCTTTTAAAATTAGCCGAAAGCGATGGCATTACTCATATGGTGGCAACGCCACATATATATGTGGGCCGCTTTAACAATGTGACTGCTCAAATACAAAACGATTTAGAAAGTTTAAAGCTAGAGTCACTTAAAGAAGGTATTAATGTAAAGTTGGCTGCCGCTGCTGAAGTACGTTTGGACATAGAGCTTATGGCAATGGTGATGGCTAATAAACTGCCTTTTATTGGTAAAATAGCAGACAAAAACGTGTTGCTATTAGAGTTACCGCATTCACACATGCCGCAAGGTTACGATAAGTTTATTCAGTGGCTCGCTAAACAAAATATACGCGTTATTATTCCGCATCCTGAGCGTAACCGCGATATTCAGTCAAACCTTTATTATATTGAACACTTAAAGCAGTTAGGCTGTGATTTTCAGCTAACGGCATCGAGCATTGAGGGTGAGTGGGGCGAAAGCGCACAAACTATAGCGTTACAAATGCTTCAAGATGGTTTAGTGAATTATGTTGCCTCTGACGCTCATTCAGTAAAGCGCCGACCGCCTATTTTAAGTCAAGCTAGGAAAACAGTAGCGCAGTTATTAGGTGAGGAGCGGGCTACAGCGCTTTTTGTAACTAACCCGCTGCAGCTAACCGAGTACTTATTTAATGACTAAATTAAACATGGTCAAGGTAGTGCCTGCTGTTATTTTAGCCCTAATAGTGCTTGTAATTGCTTATACTAGTATGCAAAGTATGCGAGCAAATGCGTGGTACTTTAATGCACTTAATATTGTGCAAGAGTCGGATGGTGCTTTGTCTGGCTCATCGCTTCAAGCGGCAGAAAATGCGATTACATTGGCTACGAATATGGATCCTGACCATCCTCATTATTGGCACTTTTTAGCCCATATAAAAATGCTAGGTTTAGCCGGTATTGATACCACATCAAGTGAGCAATCAGATAAAGTAAAGCAAACATACCAACAAGCTGAGCAAGCGCTGTTAAAGTCGGTTGAGTTAAGGCAAACCTGGGCACTAACCTGGATAAGCTTGGCGCAAGTTGTCAGCTATCAAGAGGGGCCTACCGAGCGGGTATATAATTATATTCAGCAAGCTAAAAAAGTTGGCCCATATAAGTTAGATGTTCACTTAGGTATTATTCAAATTGCGTTAATGCACTGGAATAAGCTACCCCCCACCTACAAAGCCCTTTATGTGAATGAGCTAAAGTTAGCCTCTAAATACGGCTATAAGTTTAATAACATTTTTAGTATGGCTGAGCAAATGAATCGCTTGCCAATAGTGTGTTTATCGCTTCAATTTGGTTCTCATTATGAGGCGGTTAGAGGCAGTTGGTTGTTTAATAAATACTGTGGTTAAAATACGCGCTTCGGGTTGCTAGCTTCGAGTAATCGGCGTCGAGCAACGGGCCTTGAACCTCGCACCTCCTTAATTTGGAACTTTAACCTTTTTTTGAACCACAGAGAATACCGAGGCGCTTCGCACTATACGGAGAAAAAGCTTCAATTTTGGAAATCTAATAACTAACAACAGTTCTTTAATCTTTGTCTTTAATTACTTTCTCTGTGTGCTCATACCCTCTTTGGTAAATAAATCACTAAGTTCTTATTGTAATATAGGGCTGGTTGAGTGATTAAGCTCGTAACCCGATCCCCGAAGCCCGTTAACTTTTGTCTAGACAAAAAAAGACCCAGAGCTATAAGGAACTCTGGGTTATAGAGGGGCTCACATGTGAGCCCTGCGCTAACTAAAGACACTTTCAGATTCTTAGGGAGAAGAAGAAAGTTATTTAAGTATAGTCAAAAGCTTCAAAAATACACATTTTTGTTCGTTTTTTATACTGCAATAATTACAGTGGGTTACATTTGTTATGCACACCTTTGTTACATTTAAGTTAGGGTTTACTCCCAGTTTATTAACTGCGTATTTTGCACCAAATCTCTAGGTAGTGAGTTTTTAACCTTATTTTTTTGCCACTTTCCTAAACCAATAGGGCAACCACATAAGGTCAGGATCACTTCGCCAGTTGCCTTAACAACCTCATCCAAACGAATGTCTTTGCCATTAAAGTAATCACTGGCCTGTTGATTGGTTAGTTCCAGTACATTGCATTTACATTGTTTACCAAATACGGTGGCAAATTCATGGGCGAGGCGCACGCCGTTTTTATGAATAACGCCTACCTGAATACCTAATCGAGCATATTTAATTTTGTTTTGTATTGCTTCAAACTCATCTGGGAACAGCCAAAGCTCTTTGTCACGCTGCATTAATGTGCCTGGTAGACTCGTTAAACCAAATTGCTTTTTGAGGGAGCTCATAAACGCACTTTGCTGTTTACTATCAAAGTCACTAAAAGGGAATGCGCCTTTTTTAACTTTTAGATTTTGGTTTTCGCAGCTGCTGTGTTTTTTAAATTTAGCAATAAAAAAGCCTTCGCTGTCGAAGGTTTGCGGCCAAACATGTAAGTAACCCTCGTCTGTAGTGGCTTTTTCTGCGCCAGGGAAAAGATCATGTAAAGGCTCTGGCTTAATGTACTCACCAAATTCTTCTAGCAATGCATCACACACTTGCTGGTTTTCGAGAGGGGTTAATGTACAGGTTGAATACACCAATGTACCGCCAGGTTTAAGTGCGTAAAATGCACTTTTAATCAGATCTTTTTGTACTTGGGCAATAGTAACATTTGATTCGATAGACCAATTTTTTAATGCATCGCTGTCTTTACGAACTGTGCCTTCACCTGAACAGGGCGCATCAAGCAATATACTATCAAAGCATTCAAACATGTAATTACCAAATACCACGCCATCAAAATGCGATAACGCACAATTACCAACCCCCATTCGCTTTAGCGTGGCACTGAGTACTTTTAAGCGCGATGACGACAGCTCATTTGCAACCAAAACACCTTGATTGTTCATTAGTGCAGCTAGTTGTGAGGTTTTAGAACCTGGCGCAGAGGCCATATCGAGTACTGTGTTACTAGTTTGCAGGCTGTGCTTTAGTGCCATTGGCGGCAACATTGAGCTTGCCTCTTGTACGTACATTGCGCCACTTAAATGTAAATCGGTATTGCCCAGCGCTAAATTTTGCTCTTCATCATTTGGGCGCTCTAGCCAAAAACCTTCATCGCACCATGGAATAGTAGTGAGTTGCCAATTTTTTTGAGCCGCATGGCGTTTAAATTCTTCAACACTCATTTTTAATGTATTAACGCGAACAGACTTACGTAAAGGTCGACGACAGGCACTTAAAAAATCATCTAACGTAAGGTGGTCAGGCAGATAAGTTTTTACGTCGTCAATAAATTGCTTGGGGATATAAGTGTTAGCGTCCACGATTTGGCTCATACAATAAAATTAAAGGCGGATAATAGCATTTTTAGCGATTATTTTCAGTGTTAAAGTCGAAATAGTAGCACTTTGAAAGTGTCGACACCTTGTTGTTAAAATCGCACTCAATACTAAAGATTATTATACTTTTGGCTAGCGCTGTCGACAATGTGGTGGTTTTTTACTCATCCTTAGCACTTTTAGGGTTGACACTGTTAGCTAATAAGCACATAGTTAACCCATAAATTGTCGACAATATAAAAACACCTTATGACACAGCACTTTTTAAACGACACCGCAGTTACAACCGCTTCCGATAAAGTGTTTGTAGATATGCGTCGCGAGATAGTAGAAGGCAGTATTGCACAAGGCAGTAAAATATCAGAGCCAGAACTGGCAAAGCGTTATGGTGTAAGCCGTGCAACGCTCAGAGAGGCATTAAATCGTTTAGAAAGTTGTTATTTAGTTGAGCGCAAAGCCAATATAGGTTGTCGCGTTGTCGCATTAACCGCAGAGCGTTTAATTGAGGTGTATCAGGTGCGCAGTGCCCTTGAAGGACTTGCATGTAGATTAGCTGCCGACAATATGGCAGCCGATGAAGTACAAAGCTTGAAACAATTACTTAATCAGCATTTGCAAACTCAGCGTGTTAAAGAAGGTGAGTCGTACTATCAAGAAGCAGGCGACTTAGACTTTCATTATCGAATCATCAAAGGCAGTAAAAACGCTCATTTAATACATTTGTTATGCCACGACCTATACCAGTTAATAAGAATGTACCGTGTACAAATGGGTATGGTTGGGCCACGCGTATCGAAAGCGTTTGACGAACATTTAGCCATTATTAACGCCATAGAAAATCATGATGGTGAGCTCGCTGAAATGCTAATGAAGCGCCATATCAGTGCTTCTCAAGCAAATATACAAACAAAATTTGATGGATACCAATCAGTACAAGCCACTCAAAATGAAATGGCAAACTAGTACAGATGTAACATTATTAAAAAATACTAAGCTGCCAAAGAGCAGCCCCGTTCAAAGTTAGGAGAAGGTAATGTCAGCAGGATTAAAGTTTAAACAGGCAATTGCAAATAACCATCCGTTACAAGTTGTGGGTACTATTAACGCGTATACCGCAATGATGGCTGAAAAAATGGGCCATCAGGCTATTTACTTATCGGGTGCAGGTGTGGCTAATGCCTCATTTGGTATGCCAGATTTAGGTATGACTAGCCTTGATAACGTGCTTGAAGATATTCGCCGTATTACCGGCGCTAGCGATTTACCATTATTAGTTGATGCCGATACAGGTTGGGGCGGGGCGTTTAATATTGCCCGTACCGTTAAAGAAATGACTAAAGCGGGTGCTGCAGGTTTTCATATTGAAGACCAAGTAGCGCAAAAGCGTTGTGGCCATCGTCCTAATAAAGAAATAGTTACTCAAGCTGAAATGGTAGATCGTATTAAAGCCGCGGTTGATGCTAAAACCGATAGCGATTTTTACATTATGGCGCGTACTGATGCATTTCAAAAAGAAGGCTTAAATGCAGCAATAGACCGTGCAGCAGCCTGTGTTGAGGCGGGGGCCGATGCCATTTTTGCAGAAGCCGTTCATGACCTTGCTGATTACCAAGCATTTAGCAAAGCGATTAATGTGCCGATTTTAGCCAACATTACTGAGTTTGGCCAAACCCCAATTTATACCAAAGAGCAGTTAAGCGATGTGGGTGTAGAAATGGTGCTTTATCCATTAAGTGCATTTAGAGCTATGAATAAAGCGGCTCTTAATGTGTACTCGGCTATTTTGAATGAAGGCTCACAACAAAGCCAAATTGAAAACATGCAAACGCGTGCAGAGCTTTACGACTTTTTAGATTATCACTCGTACGAAAACACGCTAGATAACCTTTTTTCAGCAAAATCTGACAAATAATAAAAAATTCAACAGGAGACAAATCATGGTAGATAAAGCATTAGGTGGCGCAGGCTTACGTGGCCAAGTAGCAGGACAAACGGCATTATGTACAGTAGGGCAAACAGGCTCAGGTTTAACTTACTGTGGTTACGACATTAGCGAACTGGCTGAAAAAGCGCAGTTTGAAGAAGTGTCGTTTTTACTTTCACGCGGCGAGCTACCAACATCAAGCGAACTGGCAGAGTACAAAGCTAAACTTAAGAGCTTACGTGGTTTACCAGAGGCGCTAAAAACAGTGCTAGAGAACATTCCTAAAGACGCACACCCAATGGATGTAATGCGTACTGGTTGTTCTATGCTAGGTAACCTTGAAATGGAAAATGACTTTAGCGAAGCAAACGATGCGATTGACCGCATGGTGGCAATTTTCCCAAGTATTATTTGTTACTGGTATCGTTTTACTCATGACGGTGTTCGCATTGAAACCCAAACTGATGATGATTCAGTAGGCGCACACTTTTTAACGCTATTACACGATAAAGCGCCAAGTGAATTATTTGCACAAGTGATGAATGTATCACTAATTTTGTACGCAGAGCATGAATTTAATGCTTCTACCTTTACCGGTCGCGTATGTGCATCAACGCTTTCAGATATCCATTCTTGTGTAACTGGTGCAATTGGTACCTTACGTGGTCCACTGCATGGTGGTGCTAATGAAGCGGCAATGGATATGATTGAAGGCTTTAGCAGTGCTGATCAAGCTGAAGACGCGCTAATGGGCATGCTTGAGCGTAAAGATAAAATTATGGGCTTTGGCCACGCTATTTACCGCGAGTCAGATCCACGTAATGTTATTATTAAAAAGTGGTCTGAAAAATTAGCCGCAGAAGTGGGTGATGATGTGCTTTACCCAGTGTCTGTTCGCTGCGAAGAAGTTATGTGGCGTGAGAAGAAGTTATTCTGTAATGCCGATTTCTTCCATGCATCGGCGTACCACTTTATGGGTATTCCTACTAAGTTGTTCACGCCTATCTTCGTAATGAGCCGTGTAACCGGTTGGACAGCTCACGTAAAAGAGCAACGTGCAAATAACCGTATTATTCGCCCAAGTGCCGATTACACAGGGCCAGATGCGCGTAGCTACACGCCAATTGAATCAAGATAAACATATAGTCCATACAAAGGTGAGTTACCAACTCACCTTTTACGGCTTTAGTAAATTATGCAAACAATACACCTTCAAATCTAAAGCCTGTCTTGATTAACCCCGTCACCAAATTAGCGAATTTATTATGACCATTATTAATAACACCCAATACCGTAAGCCATTACCAGGCTCAAATGTAGATTACTACGATACCCAAGCAGCGGTAGATGCCATTAAACCAGGCGCATACGCCACACTGCCTTACAGTTCGCGTGTATTTGCCGAAAACTTAGTGCGTCGCTGTGAACCCGATATGCTAACCGATGCACTTAGCCAAATTATTGAGCGTAAACAAGATTTAGATTTTCCATGGTATCCGGCACGCGTTGTATGTCACGATATTTTAGGGCAAACCGCTCTAGTTGATTTAGCTGGCCTGCGCGACGCTATTGCTGCGAAAGGCGGCGATCCTGCAAAAGTAAATCCGGTTGTGCCAACACAATTAATTGTCGATCACTCGTTAGCGGTAGAGCATGCAGGCTTTGACCCTGAAGCATTTGAGAAAAACCGCGCGATTGAAGATAGACGTAACGATGATCGTTTTCATTTTATAAACTGGACAAAAACCGCGTTTAAAAATATTGATGTGATCCCGCCGGGCAATGGCATCATGCATCAAATTAACCTTGAAAAAATGTCGCCGGTTATTCAAAACCGTGATGGTATTGCGTTCCCAGACACTTTAGTAGGTACCGACAGCCATACACCGCATGTTGATGCATTAGGTGTTATTGCTGTTGGTGTGGGCGGCCTTGAGGCAGAAAGCGTAATGCTAGGGCGCGCATCGTACATTCGCTTGCCAGATATTGTTGGCGTAGAGCTTACCGGTAAACGCCAACCGGGCATTACTGCAACCGATATTGTATTGGCTATTACCGAATTTTTACGCGAGCAACGTGTGGTATCGACTTACCTTGAGTTTTACGGTGAAGGTGCTGATGCACTAACCCTTGGTGATAGAGCAACCATTTCGAACATGACCCCAGAATTTGGCGCAACCGCGGCTATGTTTTACATCGATGATAAAACTATTGATTACTTACGTTTAACAGGCCGTGATGAAGAGCAAATTGCACTCGTAGAAAATTACGCTAAAACAGCAGGGCTATGGAGCGATAGCTTAAAAACAGCGCATTACGAGCGTGTACTTAAATTTGATTTATCAAGTGTAGGGCGCAACATTGCAGGGCCTTCAAATCCTCATCGTCGTGTATCAACTAGCGATTTAGCTAAAGAAGGTATTTCGGGCGTTGTTGAAAACGAAGAGGGCTTAATGCCAGATGGCGCGTGTATTATTGCCGCTATTACTAGTTGTACTAATACCAGTAACCCGCGCAATGTAATTGCTGCAGGTTTATTGGCGCGTAACGCCAATGCAAAAGGTTTAATGCGTAAACCTTGGGTTAAAACCTCATTGGCACCAGGTTCTAAAGCAGTGCAATCGTACCTTGAAGATGCAAACTTATTACCAGAGCTTGAACAGCTTGGTTTTGGTATTGTTGGTTTTGCCTGTACCACTTGTAACGGTATGAGTGGCGCACTAGACCCTAAAATTCAACAAGAAGTGATTGATCGCGATTTATACGCAACAGCGGTGCTTTCGGGTAACCGTAACTTTGATGGTCGTATTCATCCGTATGCAAAGCAAGCGTTTTTAGCGTCTCCACCGCTTGTGGTTGCTTATGCTATTGCTGGTACCATTCGTTTTGATATAGAAAAAGATATACTCGGTAAAGATCAGCAAGGTAACGATGTAACCTTAAAAGATTTATGGCCATCTGATGAAGAAATAGATGCAGTGATCAAGCAAAGCGTTAAGCCTGAGCAGTTTAGAAAAGTATACGAGCCTATGTTTAACTTAACCGTTGATTACGGCGAAGATAACGACCCATTATACGATTGGCGCCCAGAAAGTACGTATATTCGTCGCCCTCCTTATTGGGAAGGGGCATTAGCAGGTGAGCGCAGTATGAGTGGTATGCGTGCATTAGCTGTACTTGGCGATAACATTACCACCGATCATTTATCACCTTCTAATGCGATTATGGCAAGCAGCGCGGCAGGTGAATACTTAACTAAAATGAACGTGCCAGAAGAAGATTTTAACTCGTACGCAACGCACCGAGGCGATCACTTAACCGCGCAGCGCGCCACGTTTGCCAATCCTAAATTATTAAACGAAATGGTATTGGATGAAAACGGTGAAGTGAAGCAAGGATCGTACGCGCGCATAGAGCCAGAAGGTGAAAACACGCGTATGTGGGAAGCCATCGAAACCTACATGCAACGTAAGCAACCGCTTATTATTGTTGCCGGTGCTGACTATGGTCAAGGTTCGTCTCGCGATTGGGCAGCAAAAGGCGTAAGGCTTGCTGGTGTTCAGGTTATTGCAGCTGAAGGCTTTGAACGTATTCATCGTACTAATTTAATTGGTATGGGCGTTTTGCCGCTTGAGTTTAAGCCTGGCACAACGCGTAAAACACTTAACCTAGATGGTAGCGAAAGCTACGATGTAAAGGGTGAGCCAACACCAGGAGCAACTGTGGAACTGGTTATTACACGTAAAAATGGTGAGGTATTAAACGTACCAATGAAGTGCCGATTAGACACGCAAGAAGAGCTTTCTATTTATGCTGCAGGCGGTGTGTTACAACGCTTTGCGCAAGACTTTTTAGAAGCTACGCAAGCATCATAAGGACGCACATTTATGTTTAAACCACAAATTAAAGTGCCAGCGACATACATGCGTGGTGGTACCAGTAAAGGCGTGTTTTTTAATTTAACCGATTTACCCGAGCCTGCCCAAGTGGCAGGTGAGGCGCGCGATAGCTTGTTATTGCGCGTTATTGGTAGTCCCGATCCTTATGGTAAACAAACTGATGGTATGGGTGGCGCAACCTCAAGCACCAGTAAAACCGTTATTTTGAGTAAAAGCACCCAACCCGATCACGATGTTGATTACTTATTTGGTCAAGTCGCGATTGATAAAGCGTTTGTAGATTGGAGCGGTAACTGCGGTAATTTAACCTCTGCTGTAGGCGCGTTTGCCATCAGCAATGGTTTAGTTGATAAAAGCAGAGTTCCTGATAATGGCATTGCTATTGTGCGTGTATGGCAGGCAAACATTAAAAAAAGCATTTTAGTGCATGTACCTATGACCAACGCTCAAGTACAAGAAACCGGTGACTTTGAGTTAGATGGTGTTACCTTTCCTGCAGCTGAAGTAAAGCTTGAATTTATTGACCCTGCTGATGGTGATGGCGCGTTATTCCCAACAGGCAATGTGGTAGATGACTTAGAAGTACCAGGCGTGGGCACGTTAAAAGCAACCATGATCAACGCAGGTATTCCGACTATTTTTGTAAATGCAGCGGATATTGGTTACACCGGTACAGAGCTGCAAGATGATATTAATAGCGATAATGCGGCGTTAACTATGCTTGAAAGCATTCGTGCCCATGGGGCAGTAAAAATGGGCTTAATTAATAATATTAATGAAGCACAAGCACGCCAACACACACCTAAAGTGGCATTTGTGGCTGCTCCACATGATTATATATCCTCAAGTGGTAAGCAGGTTAATGCAAGTGATATCGATTTGTTAGTCCGTGCTATGTCAATGGGTAAGTTACATCATGCAATGATGGGCACTGCCGCTGTCGCTATTGGTACTGCTGCGGCAGTTGAAGGAACATTAGTTAATTTAGCCGCCGGTGGTGGTGCTATTAATGAAGTTAACTTTGGTCACCCTTCGGGCACATTAAAAGTGGGAGCAGAGGCGGTGGTTACAAATGGCCAATGGCAGGTTAGCAAAGCCAGTATGAGCCGCAGCGCGCGTGTTTTAATGGAAGGCTGGGTAAGAGCGCCATTTGATTTTTAAACATTATATAATAGCTGATGGCTTTGGGAGCATCAGCTTTATAGTTATCATGTAGTTTAAAATAAATCGTTAATTATCCAAGGTTATAACACTGTTGTTTTTTATTTTTTATAAAGCTATCAAACTCATTGTTTGCATGCATATTCGCAATTTCAGTATTTATATCTTCCAAAATAGATTGCCATTGTGGTGCACTTTTAGTTACAGAATAATATAGATTTTTGTACTCAATGCTTGGCATTAATGCAACGAGCGCATTTAGCATCCTTTTTTTATCTCTATTTGATAAAAGTGACTTATAAACGCTGGCTTTAAGTACTTCTAAGTCAGCAACAATAAGCTCAACACGACCGTTTAATAGCAAGTGAATAAGCTGATATTCACTGTTTGCCACAATGGTTTTTATTTCACCTTGATCAATAAGTTCATCGAGTTTAGCACTATTCTTGTATGAACGAACGACGCCCATCACTCGGTTTTTTACAGAGTTAATGCTGCCATCGTAGTCAATAGTATGATCCTTTAGCGCAACAAATGATAAATCGCCGCCTGGAATAGGTTCTGATAGCGCCAATAACTGATTTCGTGTTTTTGTTAGAATATTTTCGGATATGACATCGTCGTCAATATAGTACTCAGGAAATAATATATCGGCTTTGCCTAGCTCTGCTTCGCGAACTGCACGCGCCCAAGGATAAAATTCAATATGAACGCCATAACCACGCTTTACCAGCATGCTAACTGTGAGCTGGTATAGCCAGCCTTTATTGCATAAGTTATCGTCTATGTAGGGAGGCCAGTTGAGAGTGACTAAACGAAGGACGGTATCAGCCTCTAAATTATAACCGTAACCGCTTTTGTATTTTTCGCCAGGAAGAGTGATATTTTTATCATTAACTGTGTAAGTTACTGGCGCAGGATCTGCGTAAGCAAAAAGTGAAATAAATAAGGTAGCGACTAAAAATATTCTCATAAGGATAATGCATTTTTATATGTACAGTTAAGTTTAGTGTGTTATCTGGAATAAACAACTTAAATGGTAAGGTTCTTTTAGTATTCATACAATTAAATATAGCCTTAAAAAGCGATAACTATTAACATGCGAATACAAGTAATTTAACTTAAATACGATTTAGTACTTATCTTATTAATAACATGAACATTCAATCGTATTAAATAGAACAACTATATAAATAATTTTCATATTACTCTATTTCTAGGTGCTGTAATAAATCACCATTTCAATTGAGTTGGTATGATAATTAAAGGTGTTTTTACTAGAGGGAACTTTTATGGCTAATAAGCCAATAAGTGAAGATAATCCATTTGCTAATTTATCTGATGTGCAGTGTGAGCACATCCAAAATTGGTATCAAAAGCATATTTCTTTAACTCTAACCACGTTGCTTAAAGGCAGTAAGTCTGGTCAAGTAATAGACAGTAAATTAGAGCGCGCGTTAAACGAAGCATTAAAAAACAGTAAACAGACCATAACCTATAAAGGCGATGGTAATTCGCCTATAAAATTACAAAATGCCAGTGTATTGGCCGAGCTCAAAGATACACGTGATTTGTTTCATGGTGCACAAGTTAAAATAAATAAGTTAGAACAAAAAATAACAACAAGTGCTGACGAAATACAATTACTAGAGACTCAAAAAAGCGAACTACAACTAGAAGTACGTAGTTTAAAGCAACGGTTAAACCATGTTTTATCGAGATTAGAGTCGCAAGGCGTTTCGTTTCAAAAAAGCCATTATGTAGGGCGTATATTAGTACATGCTTTACGAGCAAGCTTTGAAAATTGGCAGCAAACGCCCTCTGGTGAGTCTTTCAAAAATCATGATTTTTATAAGCTTTTTCCTCGGGTGTTGTACTCAAGTTTACTAAAAGAGATAGAAAAACTGCTAGGGGAACATGATTATAATAAAATAGAACGCTCGTTGAGTGATTTTGTGTTTCAACAAAAGGGCTCTCCAGTAGAGAATTGGCCAGATGAAGACCCGATATACGAGACACGATTAATTAACCAAAAACAGTCAGAGCTTTTAATTAAGTTACAAAGCCAACACCAGCAGCGAAAAAACTTTACCGCCTATTTAGAAAAGCGTCTTTCTAATACTGGGTTTACGCATAAGCACAGTGATTTGCTAATGACATTAGTTGAGTTTGCGACAAATGATGAAAATAGTAAGTTTTCTAGTTACTGTCATTAATTAGCAGTATTTGTTTGGCTAGTGAGCAGTAAAGGTGTAGCTAGAGGGGATTGTTGAAGCCCAAGTTGCTTTAGCCTATCTGCAATATTGCCTTGTGTGAGTGCTTGCTTTACCCATTTATACAAGGTGCTTATATCTAGCGTGTGGTTTGGGCGGAGTAATAACTGATGATTATAGGTTTGTGCAACTCGCTCAGACACAAGTAGCAAACGCTTGCTTTTTGGATGCTTGCTAAAGTATTGATTTAGGTAAGAGCGAGTAACAATAGCGCAATCGCTGCGTTTTTTTAATACTAATTCAATACTTCTTTTATGGCTGCTTAATAAAGTCATTTTATATTCGTTTTCAAGAACTGAGGGGCTACTTTCGTAATTAGCTAACGGATAATGGTAGCCTAAAATACCCACCAAGGTTTTATCTTCTAAGTTTTCAAACCAGGCTTGAGATTTTGCAAATTGCTTTAAAGCAATAAATACTTCTGTATCTATGGCTATAACAGGGGAGTTACTAATTACATTATTCCCTTGTTGCCACCCCCAGTTCGGGTTCTCAAAAAAAACCGAATCGAATAGGCCTTTTTGGTAATCCTTAAAGCGACGAATAGGCGTGGTTAGTACTAATTCAAAATGATAAGAAGACTGTATTTTATTGAGCTCGCTTATTAATTCAATGGTAAGACCAGAAGCACGCCCGTCAACAATTTCTATATAAGGAGGGAACTCATAGCCACCTACTTTAACCACCGTTTTTGCATGAGCTTCTTCAACTGAAAAGCCAAGTAAGGCTAGTAAAATGAGCGTAACAAACTTCATAGTTAAATCCTTTCTTAGCGTGCTTTTGATGTATTAATTTAAAAGATAGTCTATTTGTTAACATAGCATGAATTATCAAGCAATAAATACTGGCTTTGCAGGGTGATTAAATGGATGTTACCCAATGTCGGGTGAGATGGCTTCGCTTCGCTACTTAACCGACCTACGTTCTTTTTTTGAATTGGTACGACTGAGTGGATTCGAACCACCGACCCCTACCATGTCAAGGTAGTGCTCTAACCAACTGAGCTACAGTCGTACAATTTTAAATTCTTAAATTAAATATACTTTTAGGGGTAAAGTATATTTGGTACGACTGAGTGGATTCAAACCACATACCTCTGGACCGGGTGATCAAGAGTAGGTAGTGCTGTTTCCTTCAACGTACTTTAAATACAATATTCACTAATTTTGGTACGACTGAGTGGATTCGAACCACCGACCCCTACCATGTCAAGGTAGTGCTCTAACCAACTGAGCTACAGTCGTACTATAAGTTTACATACTTTTTAATTCATCCATGAAGCTTCATCCTGTCGGCGTCCTGCCTCCACCTCGTTCGGCTGCGAAGCTTCGCTTCGGTCCAATCTCGCCCAACTGAGCTACAGTCGTACTGCATGTATTTAAGAATTGTTAATTGCTTAACAACGGTCGCTAATATATAGCGTGATGGGGAGTGAATCAAGCATGTTTATGCTATTTGAGTTTATTTGCCGTTTTTTTATTCATATTGGGCTGATTTCACACGTTTTATAAAATTTTTGCCACCATACAACATGCTCTTTTGCTGACGATTTTAGCTGAGTAAGTAAGTTTTTTGCGTTTGGGTCAAGTAGGGCATTTACTTCTTCACTGCTTATTGCTTGATTAAACCACAGCTGCACATACAGCGGCTGCAATGTTTCTAAATAACCACTAAGCTGCGCTTGATAAGGCTGAATTTGTTTCAAATAATATTTATTGAATATATTACTGACAATTTTAGCTTGCTGCTTGTTTTTACCCTTTGGGCATATATCTTCAAGCGTTAAAGTATTTACAAACTGGGTTGCCGCATGATTTAAGCTAATTTGTTCACGCGCGGCTTGAATAAGTTGTTGGTTAAACTCGTATCTGTTAAGCGGCTCAAGCGCTGACAAAATATCATCACTGTTTATTGCCATACTATTTTGGTTTTCTATTAGCTGTTTTATGGTAGTTAGCTTTTTAAGCCCCTCAACTGTGTCGCTAAACCCAGCCGGTTGAGTGCTGAGCTCTTGGCCGGTTAGTTGCCAACTGCTGTTGAGCTCGGGTTCACTAAATAACATATTGTTGAAAAACTGAGTGAGCTGAGCTTGTTTTTGAGTTTTTGCCGCAGCAATTTTGTTGTAAATCTTGCTTTGTTTATCCAAGCTATTTAAACAGTTTTGCGCGCTTTGAATAAAATCTATTTGGTACTTCAACTGACTAGCAGCGGTGGCTGTTTTACCTAACTGATTATTATGCTCGCTTATTAAAACGTTCAGTTTACATTGGCTAATACCAGCAAGTTCAGTTATGCCAATTTTAATTGCTGGCTGTAAAGCTTCAACAGGCTCAATTAAAGTAAGTTGTTGTAGTGAGTTTGTGTTTTTTTTAGGAACTTGCAAAGTATTACTTAAGCGAGACAAATAGGTTTTATTTGCTTCACTGGGCTGCTCTGAGCAGCCAAAAAGTAAGATACAACACACTGCCAGTAACCATTTAAGTGGCAGTGTGGTAGTTATTGATTGATTAAGAGAGAATAAATGGTTCACGTTTAAATCGCCTATGCACTGTCAGCATCAGTAGTACAGCTGCAACTGATAATCCAACGATAATACCTATCCAAAAACCGTGAGGGCCCATTGCTGGCACTATTAAGTCTGTTCTTGCTAATACGTAGCCTAAACTAAAGCCGATTAACCAATAAGAGATAAAAGTGATATAAGAAATAGGCGCGGTATGCTTTAACCCTCTTAATATACCATTTGCAGCCACTTGTAATGCATCAGGAAGTTGATAAATACAGGCTAAAATCATAATTGATGAAGCAAGTGCGAGTACCGCAGGGCTATCGCTATAAAGCTCGCTAATCACATCGCGACCTATAAAAGTAATAAAAGCAATAAATAGAGCGATAATTGCCGCTAAAATATAACTTGTAGACACGGCTACTTTTAATTGATCTAAATGATTTTGCCCAAATAAATTACCAATTCGTATGCTAATTGCAATTGAGAGGCTAAGAGGCATCATAAATAATAATGCCGTAACACTGGCTGCAATTTGATGGCCAGATACGGCCACCGCACCTAAGTGCGCAATAAATAAAGGTATACAGGCAAACAAGGTTACTTCAAAAAAAGTGGCTAGTGATATAGGAATACCGAGTTTGGTAATAATACCTATGGTTTTAAAGTTAGGTTTTTCAAAGCCCGCTAATAAGCCTTTGGCGTCTACTTTTTTGCTGAGCTGGCAATAAGTCACCTGCGCAATGGCCATAACAGTAAATACGAGTGCGGTAGCAATACCACAACCCGCTCCGCCAAATGCTGGTAGGCCAAATAAGCCATTGATAAAAATATAATTGAGTGGAATGTTTACCGCAAGCCCCAGTAGGCTAATATAAAATGCAGGCTTGGTCATCCCCATGCCTTCAGTCATATTTCTATAAACGGTAAAAATTAAAAAGCCAAATACACCCCATTTAACAAAATGAATGTAGTCAAAAGCAAGTCCAGCAATTGCAGGGGTGGTATCTAGCTGTAAAATAACAGTATTGGCAAGCTGCGCTGCACTAAAACCAGCAATACTTAAAAGGAGTGTTAAATAAAGGGCTTGCTGAAAATAATGGCTGATGCCGTTACGATCTTTAGCACCAGCGAATTGTGCAATTACGCCCGTTAATGCTAATAAAATCCCTTGTATTGCTAATAAAATTGGGTTCCATATCCCCGTAGCAATTGATAAGGCTGCTAAATCGGTCGGACTCACTTGACCTGCCATAATGGTGTCAACCACAGACATTAATACTAAAGTTACTTGTGCTAAAAAAACGGGAACGGCAAGAGAAAGTAAACGTTTGGCTTCCCAACTACAAAAAGTCATAAAAAACAGCTATTCAGAAAAACATAGTCGCATTGTAATCTATTGTGATCTGCCAAGCTATGCTGGTGGTCGGTGTTTGTATTTAATTCATCTTGGTGGTGAAAATAACCATGAATAAGTGCTATTAAGTGAATGATTTTGTCTTTTGATACGTTAAACTAGCACTTTGTTAGAAATAGAAGCGATTTTTATGTTTACCGGTATTATTCAAACTCAAGCAACGGTAGTTTCTAAAACCCATGCACAGGGCGTATTACGCTTGGTAGTTTCTGTTAATGAGCAATACGTGAAGCATTTAGACTTAGGTGCCAGCATCGCTATAAATGGTTGCTGTTTGACTGTTGTGAAAGTAGAGCTAAGTAATCATGATGTGGTTGCTCAAGTGCATTTTGATGTTATTGACGAAACTCTGCAGCTAACTAATCTTGGGCAACTGGAATTGGGTAGTTTAGTTAATTACGAGCGTTCAGTGTCATTTGGTACTGAGTTGGGTGGGCATATTGTATCTGGACATATACATTGCACCGCAAAAATTGCGCAAATAGTGAAGTTAGAAAACAACTACAAAATACAGCTCAGCCTGCCACAAAAATGGCAAAAATATGTGCTATACAAAGGATTTGTATCTGTTAATGGTGCAAGTTTAACGGTGGGTAATATTGATGAGTTTGGCTTTTGGTTGCATTTAATTCCAGAAACACTCGATATAACTAATTTAGGTGAAGCCGTTGTGGGTGATGAGTTCAATATTGAAGTCGACCAGCAAACCTACACTATTATAAACACCGTTGAAAACTACATGCGCCAACATAGTTAAAATATTTGTTCGTCATCGCTGTCCACATGTAACTCTAACTTATTACTTGCATAATCTATATGCATGTTCAAGTGTATAAGGTTACAACAGGCACTGCATTCTTCATAGTAGTCTTGGTCGCCCATACTGGCATCGAGATCTAAATGAATATGGTGTCCACAATGTGGGCAGGCGATACGTTGTGATAAAAAGTCTTTCATAATAACACCTCATAAAAACTAAGTTTTTTTACGTGGGTAGCACACAACGAGCTAATAATAATTATAGTGCTTATATTTTGTTTACTACATTTATTTTAGTTTAATTAGTTTATCAACGTGGTCTTTAGCCTGATTTAGATAATGCCCCGCATAAATGTTGGCGTTGTTTAAAATAGGGTAAAGCTGGTAAACAAGCTTACGTTGCTCATAACCCTGAGCTAAAGGATATTGGTGATTGTAGGTACTATAAAACTCTTCAGGGAGGGGGGCATAAAGCTCACTCATAGCAATATCGACCTCCCGATCTCCGTAATAGCAGGCAGGGTCAAATAAGGTCGGAATGTTGTTTACAAAGCCCATATTACCGCGCCAAAAATCGCCATGTATTAGTGAGGGTAAAACATGATGATTATGCAGTTGCTCTTTTACTAAATTTATCAGTTGCTCGGGGTCTGCAAGTGCAATGCCTTTTTCAGCTAATAGCTGTAATTGCCAACCAATACGTTCTTCTGCAAAAAATACATCCCATTTTTTATGCCACTGATTAGGTTGAGGTGTTGAGCTTAAATAATTGTCGGTGTCAAAACCAAACATCGCTTGCTGGTGTTTTTGATGTAACATAGCAAGATGCTCCCCCATAGCTGACCAATGGGTATGGGGAAGCTCGTCAAGTGCAAGCCACTCTAATACAATAAAGGCGAATTCTATATTGGCCCCAGTTGTAATGCAGTCTGGCACCATAAATACACTGTTTTGAGTAAGCTGTTTTAAACCTTGAGCTTGAGCCTCAAAGCGTTCTAGTTCATGTTTTTGCGCAATTTTAACTAAGTAATTGTGCTTGCCATCGCTTAAGTGAAACAACTTATCGGTGGATGTATTTTGCAACTGACGTTTATGGGTGTGTTTAAAATCGTAATGGATAGCTTGGCTGATCTGTTGATTGATTGTTTTCCACATAACAATAGTCACCTTTTAAACCTATAAATAAACTATGGCAAAAAGAGATTAAATAAACAAATTAATCGGTGTAAAATTAAGACTATCAATTTCTGATACAAATCACTGAAATGGAATAAAAATGAATAAAAGTTTTATCACTAACTTATTAGCAGCGTGTTGTGTTGTTATTGGTTTTGTATTTGATCAAGCCATTGTACTTTCGGTGGGTTTATTTGCACTCTCTGGTGCGGTTACAAATTTACTCGCTATTCATATGCTGTTTGAAAAAGTACCGTTTTTATATGGATCAGGTGTAATTGCGCTTAAGTTTGAAAGCTTTAAAGTGGCTATAAGAAATTTAATACTTACGGAGTTCTTTTCTGAGCATAAAATAGACAAGCTTCTAAGTAAGGCACAGCCAACGATTGATTTTGAATCGGTAATTTATAAAGTAGATTTAAACCCTGCATTCGATAATTTGTTAGTGGTTATTGAGCAATCACAATTTGGTAGCATGCTTGCAATGTTTGGTGGCACTGAAGCCGTTGAGCCAATGCGAGAAAAGTTTATTGAAAAAATGCAATTATCGCTGGTGCAAATAAGCGACACCGACGATTTTAAAACGCTATTAAGCGATATGTTAACCCAAGGGAATAACGCGCAAAACCTACATAATACGGTTCTTAAGTTAGTGGATGAACGCTTAGATGAACTCACCCCTAAAATGGTAAAAGAAATAATTCAAACCATGATCCGCGAACACTTAGGCTGGCTCGTTGTGTGGGGTGGGGTATTTGGTGGCTTATTTGGTTTGTTGGCAGCGCTTATTTAATAATAAATACACGTTAAGCAGGTAATTAGATCCTGCTTAACGTGTTTGACTCGAGTAAATTAAACGCATTTAAAACTCACGATTTTTTAATTAGAACTCAGGTTATTTAGATCCCGCCATAATAACTACAAGCGGTTTATTTACTTTTGCTAAATCTCTTATTGACGTACTAGTAGATGCTTCAATATTTAAAAATTGTGCTGATTTATTTAAATCATACAGCGTTACAAAGTCACCTACTGATAAATCATTACAGAGTAATTTTTTGCTAATTACATGTTTATCTATACGTAGATCTTTCATTGTTCTGAGCAGTGTCAGTCTTTTGTTAGATGCAACGGCCATGCAAGCTTGGGTACCGGGTGATGAATCAGCGGCAACAAAAGTGGCCGCCATTACAGGTGCTGTTAATGTTGCTGCGCCCAATAATACAGTTGAATATAGAGTTGCTTTGAAAGAAATCATATTATTTGCCTCTTTGTTTATATGCAACTTAAGTATTGCTTAATGTAGCTGAAATGTTGTTAACTGAATGGGGTAAGCTGTAAGAAGATGTGTATATAAATCGTGCAATTTTGTAGGTGTATGAAAAGTTGTTCATAAATAATTTATTTTTGACACACTTTAGCGTTTTCCTACTGAAATATTTTTTCAGGCTGTTATTATCGCGCCCTAAATTTGTGGCATTTTATATTTTTGGAGCGCAATTGTGAATAAAACGTTAGCAAGTTACTACCAGCAAGCTTATGCGTGTGAGCAACAGCATTTTAACCAATGTTTTTATTGCGGCTGTGAGGCAACAGAGCGCGATCATTGCCCGCCATTGCATATGCTACAAAGTATTATTGATCTAGGTGAAGAAGCTGACTTTGTTGCCATTGCAGCTTGTTATGAATGCCATGCATTACTTCACAATGAGCGATTAATGACCATTGATGAGCGATTTAGCAAACTTAAAAAGAAGTTATCTAATAAGTATGCAAAGCCTTTGCGCGTTTATAACATGTGGGAAGAAAACGAGCTCGCTGACATGAGTGATGAATTTGCTCATAGTATTCAAGCGGGTATGAAACTCGGTAAAGAAGCGGCTGAGCGACTCGCTTTTACGGGGTTTAGTTATGCCACTGAAGAAGCACGTGTCACAGTGCGTGAAAAAACCAAAGAGTTTGATGTAGAAGGCACTGTATTTTACGACTTTAAAGAAGCGCTTAATTATTGCATTAATGTTTTAAAGGTACAAAAAAGTGATTTCTATAAAATTTTAGTGGAAGACTATCAAGGTGATTTTAATAAGGCATTGAGCCAATACAGACATCGCCATGATAAAGTCACAGCCGCAAAAGATGGTAATACATTGATTAAAGATTTTTCAAAATTACATAAGCAAAACTCAGATTTTGTAACCCGAACGGTTAAACACTTTATAAGTAAAGATCCATCGCTCACCACCGAAGGAGCTTTGGATAAGCTTTATAACAATTATATAAAAAAATAATTACAGAAACTCACCTTAAATAACCGCCTTTTCACCTGTTTTTTTAGCTTTATGCGTTTGCTTTCGCTAAAGTAGTAAAAAAACAGGAGAACCTAAAAACATGCAAAAATTTGCTCCCTCATTGTTAGCTGTTGGTTTAGCAGCAGCACTTGTTGGTTGCCAAGAAAGCGGCCCACAAGATCCAAAAGTAACCATTAATAAAAACCCATACCCAAGTACTTATCAGCCAGTAGCGACATCAAGCACCTTGATCACTAATGCAACGATATTAACAGGGACGGGTGAGCGTTTAGATGAAGCTGACGTACTGATTGTTGACGGTAAAGTGCAGCAAGTTGGCAAAGATTTAACCGCTAATGCAGACACCACTATTGACGCGCAAGGTAAATGGGTAACACCAGGCATTATTGACGTTCATTCACATTTAGGTGCTTATCCAAATCCATCGGTTGAGTCTCATCAAGATGGTAACGAAATGACCAGCCCTAATACGGCAGAAGTATGGGTTGAGCATTCAATATGGCCACAAGATCCAGGTTTTAATCGCGCACGTGAAGGCGGTATTACGTCATTACAAATTTTACCAGGTTCAGCTAATTTATTTGGTGGACGTGGCGTTACCCTTAAAAATGTACCGGCTCATACCATGCAAGGAATGAAATTTCCTGATGCGCCATACGGTTTAAAAATGGCCTGTGGTGAAAATCCTAAACGTGTTTACGGTCGAAAAGGTGTATTACCGATGACACGTATGGGTAATATGGCAGGTTATCGCACAGCATGGATTGGCGCTCAAGAATATAAGCGTGAGTGGGATAAATACGATGCTGATTACGCTGCGGGTAAAAACCCAGAAGCTCCACACCGAGATATTAAATACGATACATTACGCGGTGTTTTAGAAGGTGACGTTCGTATTCATAATCACTGCTACAAAGCAGAAGAAATGGCGATGATGATCGACCTTTCAAAAGAGTTTAATTATCATGCGGGCACATTCCATCACGGTATTGAAGCATACAAAATTGCTGATTTACTGGCTGAAAACGGCTCGTGTGCTGCACTTTGGCCAGACTGGTGGGGCTTTAAAATGGAAGCCTACGATATGGTGCAAGAGAACGTAGCTATTGTTGATGCCGTTAAAAACTCATGTGCCGTTGTGCACTCAGATTCTGACACGACGATTCAACGCTTAAACCAAGAAGCCGCTAAAGTAATGTACAGTGCAAACCAAAATGGGTTTGATATTTCTGAGCAGCATGCAATTAAGTGGATCACAGCTAACGCCGCTAAATCGTTAGGTATTGAAGATAAAACAGGCTCACTTGAAGCAGGCAAACAAGCTGATGTTGTTATTTGGAATCAAAGCCCGTTTAGTGTTTATGCAAAAGCAGAGCAAGTGTTTGTTGATGGTGCAAAAGTTTACGATAGAAACGATAGCGCATTCCAAGCACAAAGTGATTTTATGTTAGGTCAACAATAAGGAGCACCCAGAATGAAAAAATTATCACGTTCGTTTTCGCTTTCTCTGGTTGCTGCAGGGCTATTAGCATCGGGTACCGTGAGCGCAGAGTCACTGGCAATTATTAATGCAACTTTGCATACATCTTCAGATCAAGGTGTATTAGAAGGAGCTAGCATAGTTATGAATGATGGCAAAATCACTGCCATTAACCCTAGCGATTTTAAAGTTGACAAAGTTATTGATGCTCAAGGTCAAATAGTGACTCCAGGTTTTATAGCCAGTGTAAACCAGCTTGGCTTAGTTGAAGTAGGTGCGGTTGCCGGTTCTCGCGATGCAGGAGAAGACAAAGCGGGTATCGATTTTGATGCAAGCTTGGCATTTAATCCTCGTTCAAGCTTAATTGCTTATGCACGTAAAGGCGGTATTACTCGCGATTTGATCACCCCTTACGGTGGTGACAGCATATTTGCAGGCCTTGCAAGTGTTGTTGATTTAAGTGGTAGCTTCGAAAGCGTAAATAAAAAGCAAGCAGCATTAGTGGTTCATTTGGGTGAACGCAGCAAAGGCTCTCGTGCATTTACCTTGCAAACACTTATCAATAAGTTAGATGAGCATCAAACTAAAGCAAGTAAAGAAGCCAAAAAAGACGACGCTAAGCCAAGTGCTGAAGACACCATAATGGCTAAAGTACTAAAAGGCGATATGCCATTACTAATTAGTGTGTCGCGTTCGGCTGATATTGTTGAACTAATAAAAGTGAAACAGCAGTTTGGCGTAAACATTGTCCTTAATGGCGCTCAAGATGCCGTTGTAGTTAAAGATCGCATCGCTAAAGCAGGCATTCCTGTGATCATTAGTGCAATGGATAATTTACCAGGCAGCTTCGATTCATTGCATGCAAGCTTAAATAATGCCGGCATATTAGAAAAAGCCGGTGTTAAAGTGCTATTAACTGTGGGTGGCGATGCCAGTCACAATGTTTACCAGCTTCGCTACGATGCCGGTAACGCAGTGTCTTACGGTATGAGCCAACAAGGCGCGTTAAAGGCCATGACTTCGAATGTGGCTGATGTATTTGGTATTAATGCCGGTAGCCTAGAAGTAGGAAAAGCCGCTGATGTTGTTATGTGGAGTAACGACCCGTTTGAGCTGAGCAGTCACGTGAATAAAATGTTTATTAATGGGGTTGAGGTTAGTACTGAATCTCGCCAAGATAAACTGCGTGAGCGCTATACAACAGAGTCGAACATGCCACGCGCGTACACAAAATAAACTTTTAAAGTTGAATTTAAAAGGCCGCATTAGCGGCCTTTTTCTTAGGCACAAAAAAGGCGCTCTATGAGCGCCTTTTCATTCATTTAACTGATTTATACTAGTTTAGATAAAATCTCGTTAAATGTTGTGCTCGGACGCATTGCTTTGAAGGCTGCATCGTCATTTGGCTGGAAGTATCCGCCAATGTTCATTGCAGGACCCTGTGCATCGTTTAGCTCGCTAACAATTTGCTCTTTGTTGGTTTCAAGGTCGCTAGCAATTTGTGTAAATTGCGCTTTAAGCTCGCTATCTTCATTTTGCTTAGCAAGTTCTTGAGCCCAGAATAAAGATAAGAAGAAATGAGAACCACGGTTATCAATTTCTTTTACTTTACGTGAAGGCGACTTGTTTTCAGCTAAGAATGTACCCGTTGCTTTATCAAGCGTATCCGCAAGTACTTGTGCCTTGTTATTACCCGTTGTTGTACTTAGGTGTTCAAGTGACGCAGCAAGTGCTAAGAACTCACCTAAAGAATCCCAACGTAAGTGGTTTTCTTTTTCAAACTGTTGAACGTGCTTAGGAGCAGAACCACCCGCACCTGTTTCAAATAGACCACCGCCATTCATTAGTGGCACAATTGAAAGCATTTTAGCACTAGTGCCCAATTCTAAAATTGGGAATAAATCTGTTAGGTAATCACGTAACACGTTACCTGTTACAGAAATCGTGTCTTTACCTTCTTTGATGCGTGCTAGTGAGAATAAGGTTGCATCCATTGGCGATAAAATTTGAATATCTAGGCCAGCAGTGTCGTGTTCTGGCAGGTATTTATTCACTTTTTTGATTAGCTCAGCATCGTGTGCACGTTCTGCATCTAACCAGAAAATAGCCGGATTACCTGTTGCGCGAGCGCGGTTTACTGCAAGTTTAACCCAATCTTGAATTGGTGCATCTTTAACCTGACACATGCGCCAGATATCGCCTTGCTCAACACTGTGCTCAAGTAGGGTGTTGCCATTTGTGTCAACAACACGAATAGTACCGTCAGCTTTTGCTTCAAATGTTTTGTCATGTGAGCCGTACTCTTCCGCTTTTTGAGCCATAAGGCCAACGTTTGGTACGCTACCCATAGTCGTAGGATCAAAAGCACCGTGCTCTTTACAAAAATCAATCGTTGCTTGGTAAACGCCAGAGTAACAACGATCTGGAATTACAAAGCTTGTGTCTTGTAATTTATCGTCTTTATTCCACATTTGACCGCTTGAACGAATTGCAGCAGGCATAGAAGCATCGATGATCACATCACTTGGTACGTGTAAGTTTGTAATGCCACGATGAGAATCAACCATTGCGATAGCAGGGCGGTTAGCATAAACAGCTTGAATATCTGCTTCAATTTCTTCGCGCTTAGCGTCATCTAATGTTTGAATTTTAGAGTACACATCGCCTAAACCGTTGTTTACATCAACACCTAGCTCTTCAAAAAGTGCACCGTGTTTTGCAAAAACGTCTTTGTAGAATACTTTTACAGCGTGACCAAAGATGATTGGATCAGATACTTTCATCATGGTTGCTTTCATGTGAAGCGAAAATAACACGCCTTTTTCCTTAGCAGCATTAATTTCAGCTTCTAGGAATGCTTGTAATTTTGCAGCGCTAATACGTGATGCATCAATTACTTCACCAGCAAGTAATGGCGTGCTTTGCTTAAGTACAGTGATATCGCCATTAGCCGCTACGTGTTCAATACGAACATCCGTTGCTTCATCAACAGTTACTGATTGCTCAGAACCAAAGAAGTCACCTTCTTCCATACTTGCAACGTATGATTGTGAATCTTTGCTCCACGCGCCCATTGAATGTGGGTTATTACGTGCATACTCTTTCACTGAACCTGGTGCGCGACGGTCAGAGTTACCTTCACGAAGTACAGGGTTTACTGCGCTGCCTTTAATTTTATCGTAGGCTGCTTGAATCGCTTTTTCTTCATCGTTTTTAGGTTCTACAGGGTATTCTGGAAGTGCATAACCTTTTTCTTGAAGCTCTTTAATTACAGCGCGAAGTTGCGGAACTGATGCACTAATGTTCGGTAATTTAATGATGTTAGCTTCTGGTGTTTTTGCCATTTCGCCAAGCTCTGCAAGTGCATCACCAATGCGTTGTTCTTCTGTTAGGTAATCCGGGAAGCTCGCAATTACACGACCAGCTAATGAGATGTCGCGTGTTTCAACTTCAACACCTGCCGCATTTGTGTACGCTTGGATAATAGGTAACAACGAATAAGTTGCTAGTGCCGGAGCTTCGTCCGTTTTTGTATAGATAATTTTTGATGTCATCATCATTCCTAGATAGTAGGCCGCATTGGCCTAATTCAACAATGCAAAGAAATCATCGCTTAATACCTTATAAATAAAGCATTAGTATATGCAATGAGTAGTCTGTTAGGTGTTGGTACTCGTATAACCTAAACAAGGTGAGAATAATCACACCTGACGGACTAGTGTCTTTTATAACTGAAATTTATGTAATTACAAACTAGCCATTAGGCTAAAGTAATTACGTTTTACAGGATGAAGAGTGTAACAAGCTTGGCTAAAAAGGGCTAGGATTACGCGCCAAACGCCAGCAGTTAACCTCTAATACTGAAATTATTGGGGTAGATAAAATAAAATCAAGGAGCGGGGTTGAATTAACAAACAATGAAGCAATTTATATGTAAGTGGTTAGGGATATTTAGGGAATTAAGCGAGGATCTAAACAGGTCACTCGCTTTAGTCTCATATTTACAATTACTCTATAATATCGCCGTTAGGGGCTATATTAGTAGCGTGTAGACCTTTAGGGCCCTGTTGTAATTCGAAGGTAACATCTTGACCAGCTTTAAGCGTCTTGTATCCGTCCATTACAATAGTGGAGTAATGAGCAAAAATGTCGTTCTCGCAACCGTCTTCTACGATGAAACCAAAACCTTTGGCGTTGTTGAACCATTTGACTTTACCACAAGCCATACTTCTACATCCTTCTATAAGTTGACTAATTTAGTTATCCTAAACTGTATTGTTTGCTAGACTGACTAAGGTTTAATCAATCACCATTTGACTGTAGTTTATTTAAGCAACCAGTCAAGTGTTTTAGGTTATTTTTTAACATTTTATTTATTTTTTTATTCAAGTTTGCTTGAGTTACAAAGACAAGACTATATTTAATTATGAGTGGTATGAAAGATTCTGGTGTTATCGACACCGTTCGCGATAGTGAAAAGCAAAAGTTGCAGCCACCGCGAAAATATAAAGTTGTGTTAAACAACGATGATTACACGCCGATGGATTTTGTAATAGAGATCTTAATGACGTTTTTTAATATGGATAGCGATAGAGCAACTGATGTGATGCTGCAAATACATCAGCAAGGTAAGGGCATATGTGGTGTTTATAGCGCCGATGTAGCACATACTAAGGCTGAGCAAGTTAACCGCTACTCAAGGGATAACGAGCATCCACTGCTATGTAGTTGTGAGCAGGAATAAATACCACAAAGGTGAACTTTCATCTTTGAAGTGCGGTATAAAATTATTATCTCTGTAAGGGGTTGCCAATGCTAAATAAAGACTTAGAACTAACTTTGAACACTGCGTTTCGTGAAGCGCGTACACGTCGTCATGAGTTTATGACCGTAGAGCACCTTTTATTAGCTCTACTCGACAACCCATCAGCTGGAGAAGCGCTTAATGCGTGTGGTGTTGACGTTTCTGGATTAAAAACAGAGTTACTTGAATTTATTGATGAAACCACACCGGTTATTCCTGATTTAGAAGAAGAGCGCGAAACTCAACCAACACTTGGTTTTCAGCGGGTATTACAGCGCGCGGTATTTCATGTGCAATCTTCTGGCAAAAATGAAGTGACAGGCGTTAATGTGCTGGTCGCTATTTTTTCTGAGCAAGAAAGCCAAGCCGTGTACTTACTTAAAAAGAATGATATTTCTCGACTTGATATTGTTAACTTTATTTCTCATGGGATTGCCAAAGGTGACGACGAATTAGGCGATGATACCGACGATATTCATGAAGAGGTGCAAGAAGTAGCAAGCGAAGAAGCGAGTAAGCTCGACAGCTTTACAACTAACCTTAATATACACGCTAAAGAGGGTAATATTGACCCGCTTGTTGGCCGTGATAGTGAAGTAGAGCGCACAGTGCAAGTGCTGTGTCGTCGTAAAAAGAATAACCCATTACTGGTTGGTGAAGCCGGCGTAGGTAAAACTGCCATTGCCGAGGGCTTAGCCTATCGTATTGTTAACGAACAAGTGCCTGAAGTCATTGCAGATGCGGTTGTGTACTCTTTAGATATGGGCGCGTTACTTGCCGGTACCAAATACCGAGGCGATTTTGAAAAACGCTTTAAAAGTTTATTAAAAGAGTTACAAGCAAAACCAGGTTCAATTTTATTTATTGATGAAATTCACACCATTATTGGTGCAGGTGCTGCCTCAGGTGGGGTAATGGATGCCTCAAACTTAATTAAGCCGTTACTCTCAAGCGGGCAATTACGCTGCATGGGCTCTACCACTTACGGTGAGTACAAGAATATTTTTGAAAAAGACCGCGCCCTAGTTCGTCGTTTTCAAAAAATTGATGTGCTTGAACCTAGTGTTGAAGATACCACCAAAATTCTTAACGGCTTAAAAGATCGTTACGAAGCACACCACGGTATTCGTTATACGCAAAAAGCGTTAAAAGCAGCCGCTGAGCTAAGTGCCAAGTATATTAATGAGCGTCACTTACCTGATAAAGCGATTGACGTTATTGATGAAGCAGGCGCAAGCCAACGGCTACTGCCTACGTCCAAGCGTAAAAAAACCATTGGTGTATCTGATATTGAGATGATTGTGTCTAAAATGGCGCGTATTCCGCCTCAAAATGTGTCGTCGTCTGATAAAGAAACGCTGAAAAACTTAGACCGTAATTTAAAAATGTTGGTGTTTGGACAAGATCAATCCATTGATGCATTAACTTCTGCTATTCGCTTATCGCGCTCAGGTTTAGCAAACGAGAACAAACCGGTTGGTTCGTTCTTATTTGCAGGCCCAACAGGGGTAGGTAAAACAGAGGTTACCAAGCAATTAGCTAAATGCATGGGTGTTGAGTTTATTCGTTTTGATATGTCTGAATACGTTGAGCGCCATGCGGTGAGCCGTTTAATCGGTGCGCCTCCGGGTTATGTAGGTTTTGAACAAGGCGGCTTATTAACAGAAGCGGTGATCAAAAACCCACATGCAGTGGTATTGCTGGATGAAATTGAAAAAGCGCATCCTGATATCTACAACATTTTATTACAAGTTATGGATCACGGTACGCTAACAGATAATAACGGCCGAAAAGCTGACTTTAGAAACGTAGTAGTGGTGATGACCACCAATGCCGGCGTACAAGAAACCACGCGTAAGTCGATTGGTTTTAGTGAGCAAGATCACACACACGATGCAATGGGTGAAATTAACAAAGTATTTTCACCTGAATTTAGAAACCGCTTAGATAACATTATTTGGTTTAATCACCTCGAAAAAGAGGTTATTTTGCAAGTGGTTGATAAATTTGTTGTTGAGCTTCAAGCGCAACTGGATAAGAAGTCAGTTAACCTTGAGCTTACTTCTAAAGCTCGTGAGTGGTTGGCTGATAAAGGCTATGACAAAGCAATGGGCGCGCGTCCTATGGCGCGTGTTATCCAAGAAGATCTTAAAAAGCAATTGGCTAACGAAATACTGTTTGGTGAGCTAATTTCTGGCGGTACGGTAAAAGTATCGGTTAAAGATAAAAAACTGCGTTTTGATTACGAGAGTGACTTAACGCCAGCCTAACCTAAAAAAGTTAGCAATTTAAAAAGCCTGCTTTATGGAGGCTTTTTTATTTGCCAAAGAAATAGGCAACAAAAAACCCAGCAAAGGCTGGGTTTTTTGTTTATTAAATGTAATTACTGGCTACTACCATTAATTACATTTAATAAACGCTTAAAGCTAGCTTTCACTAGCCAAAAACTAAATCTCGTTTACGCACTTACTTAGCGAGCACGGAATACGATACGACCTTTCGATAAATCGTAAGGAGTCATTTCTACCGTTACTTTATCGCCGGTTAAAATACGGATATAGTTTTTGCGCATTTTACCTGAAATATGAGCCACAACTACGTGACCATTTTCTAGCTCAACTCGGAACATTGTATTTGGTAAAGTATCAAGGACTGTCCCTTGCATTTCGATTACGTCTTCTTTCGCCATGTTTAGCGTAACACCTCTTTAATAGTTAAACGCTGCAGATTTTGCCCAAAATACGCCAATAAGTAAAGGCGCAGGGGCTATTTTTGTAAATTAAATAGCCACCCACTGGTCATTGAGCTGTTTTTGGGCAGGTAAAAACTGGGTTTTATACTTCATTTTGTCGCATTCATCTATTTGATAGCCTAAATAAACAAACTGTTTGTGTTGCTGTTTAGCAAATTTAAGCTGCTGTAATATCATTACAGTCCCTAAACTGAAGTGTTCGTAGTCAGGGTCAAAAAATGTATAAATAGCGGAAATAGCGTTGTCCATACAATCAGTTACAGCAACGGCTACTAAGTTTTCTTGATCCCAAAGCTCTATAAAGGTGATGGTTAACCAGCTACAAAACAAAAAACTTTGAAATTGTGATTTATCAGGTGGATACATAGAACCGTCTTGATGACGTAAACTAATGTATTTACTGTAAAGTGGGTAGTATTGTTCGCGTTCAACCTGTGAATATTTTACCTCAAAGCGGTTTTTTGCTTTGTTAAGTTTACGTTTTTGCGATTTTGTCGGCATAAACTCATCAGCTAAAACGCGCACAGAACTACATGCGCTGCAAATAGGGCAGTGCGGACGGTAAATTTGGTTACCGCTGCGACGAAAGCCTAATCCTAATAATGATTCAAACTTGTTGCTGCTGTAACAACTTGGGTCGAGTATCACCAGCAGTTGTTCTTGGCGATCAGGTAAATAACTGCATTCAAACGGTTGGCTTAGGCCTATACGAGCCGGAAGTTGTTCATTCATATATCGCGATTAGCTCCTGTGGCTGCCACATACTGGCAGCTGGGGTGTAACACTGTGCTTTATTAAGTTTAGTTAAAAATTCTTCACGTGGAATCACGCTGGCACCTAACGACATTAAATAAGGATTTTCTAATTGGCAATCAATAAAATGCGCATCATGGCGCTTAAGCCAATTAACCAGCGCCCACATCGCCAGTTTGGAGCAATTTGTTTGATGATGAAACATTGATTCACCACAAAAAACGCCAGTTTGCATAATCCCATATAAGCCGCCTACAAGCTCTCCCTCACGCCATACCTCTAAACTATGAGCTAAGCCATTGTAATGCGCTTTTATGTACGCCTGTTGCATTTGCGGGGTGATCCAAGTGCCATCGGTATCAAGACGTTGATCGCGGCACGCTTCTATCACTTCTTCAAAGGCATGGTTAATAGTTACGGTGACCGGGTGCTTTTTTAAATGTTTTCGTAAGCTTTTACTAACATGAAAGTCATTAAGCTCAACAATACCGCGCTCACTCGGTGACCACCACATAATTGGCTCGTGTTCACTAAACCACGGAAAAATACCAGATAAATAGGCATTTTTTAACCGCGTTACCGATAAACATCCACCAATGGCAAGCAAACCATCTGGATCATCTAATGCATGGTTGGGATCAGGAAAAGCAAAGTGGCTTTGAGCGAGTTGATAAAGTTGTTTAGTCATAACACCGATTGAATAACTGCATGGTCAAGACAAAGTGTAACCTGTTGCTTTAAAATCACAAACCACAAATTATTGTGTTGTCCATAGGGTTGAGCAGGGCTTAAATTGCTGTTAGGTAAATTTTAGGCATAAAAAAAGCGCGTTAAAAAACGCGCTTAATTAAATGGTAAACTAATCGAATTAGCTAACCACTTTTACTGGTACAGCTTCACCTGCGTTGAACTTAGTTGTCATTGCTTCTTCAACAGGTGTAAACGATGTAAGGTCAATACCTTCAACCGCAGACTTATACTCTTCCATAGTCGGGAAACGACCAAGAACAGAAGATAGAACTACAACTGGCGTAGAACCTAGTAGTGATTCACCTTTTTTCTCAGATGTATCGGCTACTACACGGCCTTGGAAAAGACGTGTTGATGTTGCGATAACAGTATCACCTGGTTCTGCTTTTTCTTGGTTACCCATACATAGGTTACAACCAGGGCGTTCTAGGTATAAGATATTATCATACTTAGTACGTGCAGCCGTTTTTGGTTTTGCATCGTCAAATTCAAAACCTGCGTATTTAGCAAGAATATCCCAATCGCCTTCTGCTTTAAGCTCATCAACAATGTTGTATGTTGGTGGCGCAACAACTAATGGCGCTTTGAATGAGATAGAACCGTTTTTCTTCTCAAGGTTACGTAGCATGTGAGCAATAATTTTCATATCGCCTTTGTGAACCATACACGAACCAACAAAACCTAAATCAACAGGCTTGTCGTTGTAAAAAGAAACAGGGCGGATCACATCGTGAGTATAACGCTTAGAAACATCATCGTTATTAACGTCTGGATCGGCAATCATTGGCTCAACGATTTGGTCTAAATCAACCACAACTTCTGCGTGGTATTTAGCGTTGTCGTCTGGAGAAAGTGCTGGCTCTTCACCAGATTGAATACCTGCAATACGCTTGTCGGCTAAATCGATTAGACCTTGTAGCGTTTGTGCTTCGTTTTCCATACCTTTGTTGATCATGATTTGGATACGTGACTTAGCAAGTTCAATTGACTTAATTAACGTTTCATCATTTGAAATACAGATTGACGCTTTCGCTTTCATTTCTGCAGTCCAGTCAGTGAAGGTAAACGCTTGGTCAGCCATTAGGGTACCAATATGAACTTCAATGATACGACCTTGGAATACGTTTTCGCCGCCAAATTGCTTAAGCATTTGCGCTTGCGTTGCATGTACAACATCGCGGAAATCCATATGCTTAGCCATTTTGCCTTTAAACGTTACTTTAACTGAATCAGGAATCGGCATCGCTGATTCACCCGTTGCAAGTGCAACAGCAACAGTACCTGAATCGGCACCAAAGGCAACGCCTTTAGACATACGTGTATGCGAGTCACCACCAATGATGATAGCGCGATCATCAATTGTAATGTCGTTCAATACTTTGTGAATAACGTCAGTCATTGCATGGTAAACGCCTTTCGGGTCACGTGCAGTGATCAAACCAAACTTATTCATAAACGCCATTAGTTTAGGAATGTTTGCTTGTGCTTTGCTATCCCATACTGATGCTGTATGACAACCAGATTGATAGGCACCATCAACAAGAGGAGAAATCGTTGAAGCAGCCATTGCTTCTAATTCTTGTGCAGTCATTGGACCGGTTGTATCTTGCGAACCAACGATGTTCACTTTAACACGAACATTTGAGCCAGCGTGAAGTGGCGTATCTGATAGTACACCTACCGCGTTACGGTTAAAGATTTTTTCAACCGCTGTTAAGCCTTGGCCTTCGTGTGAAATTTCTTTTGAAGGTGCATAAACAAGCGGCGTTTCAATGCCAAGAGTTTCAGCAGCAAACGTTTGTAGTTTTTTACCGAATACAACTGCGTAAGAACCGCCAGCTCTCATGAATTCAACTTTTTGCGGTGTGAATGCTGATGAAATATCAACAAGCTCTTTATCACCGTTATAAAGCTTCTTCTCTTTAGTATTGATTGTTAGCACAGTACCAGTAGCAACAGAGTAGGCTTCTTCAAGCACAGCGTCACCATTTGCATCAGTTACTGTATTGCCGTCTGCATCTACTTTTTTAACCCAGTTTTTAAGGTCAAGACCAATACCGCCGGTTACATCAACCGTTGTTAAGAAGATTGGTGCAATACCGTTAGTACCTGCAACAACAGGTGCAATGTTGATGAAAGGAACGTATGGACTTGCTTGTTTACCAGCCCAAAGTGCTACGTTATTCACACCAGACATACGTGATGAACCAACGCCCATGGTGCCTTTTTCAGCAATAAGCATTACTTTAGCGTTAGGGTGTTTCTTTTGAAGGGCAACAATTTCTTGTTGTGCTTCTTCAGTGATCATGCACTTACCGTGTAATTCACGGTCGGCACGCGAGTGTGCTTGGTTACCTGGAGACAGTAAATCAGTTGAGATGTCGCCTTCACCAGCAATGTAAGTTACTACTTCGATTTTTTCTTCGATGTCAGGTAATTTTGTGAAGAATTCAGCTTTTGAGAAGCTCTCTAGTAATTCTTTAGCAATTGGGTTACCTGATTCGTAGGCCGCTTTAATGCGCTCCATATCTGCATCGTATAAGAATACCTGAGTTTTCAGTACTTCTGCAGCTTGTGCTGCGATTTTTGCGTCATCAGCAAAGGCTAAATCAATTAGCATTTCAATCGATGGGCCGCCTTTCATGTGTGAAAGTAGTTCGAATGCAAATTCTGGAGTGATCTCTGCAACGTGCTCTTCACCTAAAATGATTTCTTTTAGAAACTGTGCTTTAACGCCCGCAGCACTGGTTGTTCCAGGTAAAGTATTAAAAATAAAGAAATGCAGTGAATCTTTACGGTGTTCGTTATTAGTATCTTTAATTTGATTAATTATTTCTGATACTAGTTCAGCGCTATCGATTGGTTGTGGGCTTAACCCAAGCTCCGTTTTACGGGTTTGGATTTCTTCCATATATTTTGTATACAAACTCATAGAAAACTCTCGGTAATTTACTTGATATGAAGTTAAGCATTTTAACTGATTTTACAGTTTCTAGTAATGCCTAAATGAATAAAGCTTTTATTCCTGACGATAATTATAGCTAGTTTTACTTATATAATTTGACGGTATTTGTTGCTCACCCTTAGATCCTATCGTACCTGAGCCATTAACTGTATAAATAAGACTAATTTCAACTATAAGCTTAGTGAATGTTGGTGCGGATACAATTATCTCGGGCGTAATGTTTGGGCACAAAAAAGGGCTGAAAATTCAGCCCCGAAAGTATGCTATGTATGCTTATAGGTTATCTAAAAAGCGTTCTGCATCAAGTGCAGCCATACAGCCAGTACCCGCAGAGGTGATAGCTTGACGGTAAATATGATCAGACACATCACCGGCAGCAAATACGCCTGGCACACTTGTTTGAGTTGCATTACCGTTAAGACCAGATTCAACCACTAGGTAGCCGTCTTTCATTTCTAGCTGACCTTCAAACATATCGGTGTTTGGCTTATGGCCAATGGCAATGAACACACCCGCTAAATCAAGTTCTTCAGTAGCATCTGATGCCACATCTTTGATGCGAACGCCGGTCACACCCATTTGGTCACCAAGCACTTCATCAAGTGTACGGTTGTAGTGCATTACAACGTTACCGTTTGCTGCTTTTTCAGCAAGGCGGTCAGCAAGAATTTTTTCACTACGGAAACTATCACGACGGTGGATAACATGAACTTCATCAGCAATGTTAGACAGGTATAACGCTTCTTCAACAGCCGTATTACCACCACCAACAACCGCTACTTTTTGGCCTTTATAGAAAAACCCGTCACAGGTTGCACAAGCAGAAACACCACGACCTTGGAAATTAGTCTCAGACTCTAAGCCTAAATATTTAGCAGAGGCACCTGTTGCAATAATTAAAGCATCACATGTGTAAGTACCTTGGTCACCGGTTAGTGTGAAAGGGCGCTTAGATACGTCAACTTTGTTGATGTGGTCGAACACAATTTCAGTTTCAAAGCGTTCTGCATGCTCTTTCATACGATCCATTAATGCAGGGCCGGTTAAACCGTGTGCATCGCCAGGCCAGTTTTCAACTTCAGTGGTGGTTGTTAGCTGGCCACCTTGTTGAATACCTGTAATTAAAACAGGGTTTAAATTAGCACGTGCAGCGTAAACTGCGGCTGTGTAGCCTGCAGGGCCCGAACCTAAAATAAGTAACTTACAATGTTTTGCTTTAGTCATGATCTTTTCCTAAACGTTTAATACGGTTTTAATGCGCCCGATTCTAAGAAAAACAAGCAGGAAGTAAATAAAAGATGAGATTATTTTTTTTCGCAAATTCGGAAGCTGTTCATTAATGTGTACTAGCAAATGACTTACAAGCAGTGCTCGACTAATAAATAGACTGTTAGCCAATAAAACGACGTTAATTCATGACCAGCCTGATTTTTTTTGTTATCTTTTAACTAATTTTGATTTGTCACTGCTTAATTATGTGACCTAAGTGAATAGGCAACTATGTTATTTTGGCAAGAGAAACCCGCATTTGGGTTGACTTCAAAAGACGTTAACGTCTTAACCAATGCGCAAGAATACCGTACGCAATTGTTAGATTTAATTGCCAACGCAAAAAAACGAATTTATATCACCACACTTTACTTACAAGATGATGAAGCGGGTCGTGAAATATTAGCCGCACTACACAGTGCATCGTTAGCTAACCCTTCGCTTGAAATAAAAGTACTGGTTGATTTTCATCGCGCACAGCGTGGTTTAATTGGTGCAGAAAAGTCAGAGGGCAATGCAAGCTTATATTGCGACAGCTTAGAGAAGTTTAATTCAAACGTTCAAGTGTATGGTGTTCCCGTAAAAGCCAAAGAACTGTTTGGGGTATTGCATTTAAAAGGCTTTGTTATAGACGACACATTGCTATATAGCGGTGCCAGTTTAAATAATGTGTATTTGCAATATAGCGACCGATACCGACTTGATCGATACTTTTTAGTCTCGCAAAGCGAGTTATGTGACTCAGTAGTCGATTTTATCGAATCAACCTTATTGAGCTCTGAAGCGGTTCCAAGAATTGATCAACGACCGCTTAAACGCATGGCTGACTTTAAACTTGAACAAAAGCAACTTATGCGTGAGCTTAAATCGGCAAGCTATAAAAGTGCGCAACAATTGAATACTCATGCAATGGGCATTCGTTTGTTTTTGGGTTTAGGCCGTCGTAATAACGAACTTAATCGCTTAATCAAAGCGCTGTTTGATACTACCGAGCAAGAGTTGGTGTTATACACGCCGTATTTTAATTTTCCGGCTCCTTTAATGCGCTCTTTGCGTCGCTTATTAAAGCAAGGTAAACAAGTCACTATTGTGGTGGGCGATAAAACCGCAAACGATTTTTATCTGCCACCTAGTGAGCCGTTTAGTAAAATTGGTGCATTGCCCTATTTATACGAAACTATTTTGCATAAATTTGTAAAATCGCAAAAACGCCACATAGATAATGGCAACTTAAACGTTTACCTGTGGAAACATGAGAGTAACTCGTTCCATTTAAAAGGGATTTGTTGTGACCGTAAAGTGCATTTACTTAGCGGGCATAATTTAAATCCGCGTGCATGGGGGCTAGATATCGAAAATGGTATTCTGATAGAAGACCCTGAGCAAACGATAATGCGCGATATTGATAATGAACGCCAAGAAATTTTAAAACATTGTCGTCGTTTAACCGGTCCAGATGATTTAGAAACCATGAGTGATTACCCGCAGCCAGTGAAAAAGCTACTTGGTCAAGCTAAGCGCGTAAAAGTCGATTTTATTATTAAACGATTTATATAACACTTGGGTCTGTTGACCGCAGACTCTAAGATTTAGACACAAAAAAAGCAGCTAAGTTAGCTGCTTTTTTAATGCTTATACCTAATGATGACTTAGGTATAAGCGGTAACAATAATAGTTACGCGTTTTCTACTGCAGTGCGTGGGTCAACATATTCCATGTTGAACGCTTCAGCTACTTCTTTGTAAGTTACTTGGCCTTTAAGTACGTTTAAGCCTTTTAAGAAGTGAGCGTCATCTAGTAGTGCTTTTTTGTAACCTTTGTTTGCAAGGTTAATGATGAACGGTAATGTTGCATTATTAAGTGCAAACGTCGATGTACGTGGAACAGCACCAGGCATGTTAGCAACACAGTAGTGAACAACTTCATCAACAATGTATGTAGGATCAGCGTGCGTAGTTGCTTTAGAGGTTGCAATACAACCACCTTGGTCAATCGCAACATCAACAATAGCAGCACCTGGCTTCATTGCTTTAATGTGTTCAGCAGTCACTAGTTTAGGTGCAGCAGCACCTGGGATAAGCACGCCACCAATTACTAGGTCAGCTTCAAGTACGTGCTTTTCAAGCGCATCAGCTGTTGAGTAAATAGCTTTAACTTTGTTACCAAACTGTGCATCTAGAGCACGTAGTACGTCGATGTTACGGTCAAGTACAACAACCTCTGCACCTAAGCCAACCGCCATTTGTGCAGCGCTACGACCAACCATGCCGCCACCAATAACAACAACTTTAGCTGGCTCAACACCTGGTACACCACCTAGTAACATACCACGACCGTGGTTTGCTTTTTCTAGCGCTTGTGCACCTGCTTGAATAGACATACGGCCCGCTACTTCACTCATTGGTGCCAATAGTGGTAAACCGCCGCGTGCATCAGTCACTGTTTCATACGCAATACAGATTGCTTTACTTTTAACAAGGTCTTCAGTTTGTGGAAGATCCGGTGCAAGGTGAAGGTAAGTGAAAAGAATTTGGTCTTCACGTAACATTGCACGTTCAACAGCTTGTGGCTCTTTTACCTTGATGATCATTTCTGCTTTTGCAAAAACATCAGCAGCTGTTTCTAAAATTTCAGCACCTGCTTGAACATAATCATCATTTGTAAAACCAATGCCCATACCAGCGTTAGTTTCAACAATCACTTGGTGACCGTGATTTACAAGTTCGCGAACACTCGCAGGAACCATACCTACACGGTACTCATGGTTTTTAATTTCTTTAGGTACACCAATAATCATAATTTTGCCTTGTTAGAACGGGATAAAAATTTTTCACTATTATATTCATGCTAGGGTAGTGTGTCTCACCTTTTTTTAAGGTCTTTGTGGTGTTAGTATCTGTTAAATCGATTTTATTAGAATAAAAAACTAAAAAGCTATGCATAACTTATTAGACCGTATTGATCGCAAGATTTTAGTCGAATTACAACTTGATGGCCGCCTGTCAAATGTTGAACTGGCCCGACGAGTTGGCCTAAGCGCCACGCCCTGTCTAGAGCGAGTGAAAAAGCTTGAACGAGAAGGGTATATTTTAGGCTACAAAGCAGTGGTGGATCCTGCCAAACTTGGTCAAGGGCTTTCTGTGTATGTGGAAGTAACCATTACTAAAACATCGCCCGACGTGTTTGAAGAGTTTAGTGCTGCTGTTAGAAAGCACGAGGAAATTATAGAATGTCATTTGGTTTCGGGTAATTTTGACTTTTTATTAAAAACCCGGGTTAACGATATGTCAGAATACCGAGGCGTACTCGGTGATATATTATTAAAGCTGCCCAATGTGAGTGAAAGTCGTACCTACGTAGTGATGGAAGAAGTAAAAGGTGAAGAAGGCGTTGTTATTCGTCCTTTTGTTGCTTAATGATAAAGTAACAGCCTTTAATATACTTTTATTGTTGCAACCAACTTTGCTTTTTTAATGAGTGTACGACTAAATAATAAAAACTTGTTCATAATCAGGCCATCATGGTTAAGATAAAGTGCATCAAAATACATTTCCTGCTAAGGTATTCTATTGCCAAGTGAGTGTAAAAAATAATAATGAGGGATAGGTAATTATGCGCCTAAACGGTGTACAAAGACTATTAGAAACGGGGCTCATCGTCAGCACCTTTGCAGCGGTATTTATTTTATGTGCTTTAATTAGTTTTCACCCAGCCGATCCTGCTTGGTCGCAAACGGGTGAATTTACCAATGTACAAAATATTACGGGTACAGCGGGCGCGTGGGTGGCCGATATTTTACTCCTTACCTTTGGCTGGCTTGCCTATTTTGTGCCAGCGGCTATTCAGCTGCTAGGTTACTTGGTGTTTAAGCAGCCACACCGTATTTTACAACTCGATTACACCACACTTGGATTACGCATTATTGGCTTTGCGCTGTTTATCACCTCAGCAACCGCTATTAGCAGTATTAATTTTGATGATATTTATAATTTTTCATCCGGTGGGGTGGTGGGCGATGTGATTGCATCGGCGATGATGCCAGCGTTTAATTTTACCGGTACCTCTATTTTACTGCTGTGTTTCTTTTTTGCAGGGTTAACGCTATTAACAGGTGTGTCGTGGGTACAATTTGTTGATTATTTAGGTGACTTAATAGTTAGGTTATACCGCTTTTTGGTCACCTATGCTCGAGGTTGGATGCAGCGCGAGCACATTGCAGGTAAAGTACAAGACGAGCAACCCGATGCCTATTTTGAAGACGATACACGACAACAAGAACCTGAACTTGTTAATAAAACAGCAGACAAACCCAAAGCAATCGATAAACCCGCAACTAAGGTTAATGCTCCTCAAGACGACGAGTTTATGCCGTTTGACGAGCTTGACCAAATACTCGATCAAGAAATTAGCTTTAGCGCCATAGACGATGAACCTATGGACACAGAGGCAGCACTTAATGCGCTGGATCAAAGCCCAGTGGTTGAACCTGAAAAACCAGCCACAACCGTGGTTTCACCAGCAAGGCCAATTAACAAGCCAAAATCAGGGTTTCAACCGCCGCCAACTGCCAAAGAGAAGTTTGAGCAATTATTAGAGCAAGAGCCACCTCCGGGGCCATTGCCATCATTAGATTTACTCGACAGACCCGACAAAGCTAAAAACCCAATTTCGCAAGAAGAGCTTGATAGTGTATCGCGCCTTGTAGAAACAAAATTACTCGATTTTAACGTACAAGCAACAGTAGTTGGAGTATATCCAGGGCCTGTTGTTACTCGTTTTGAGCTTGATTTAGCACCGGGTATTAAGGTGTCTAAAATTACAGGGCTGTCAAAAGATTTAGCGCGCTCGTTATCGGCAATTAGTGTGCGCGTGGTAGAAGTTATTCCGGGTAAAACCTATATCGGTATTGAGCTGCCTAATAAATACCGTGAAATTGTACGTTTATCAGAAGTCATAAACGCGCCTAAGTTTGAGCAAAACCCATCGCCATTAACCATGGTGCTTGGTAAAGATATTGCAGGGCAACCTGTGTGTGCCGACTTAGGTAAAATGCCACATTTATTAGTGGCCGGTACAACCGGTTCAGGTAAGTCAGTGGGCGTTAATGTAATGATATTAAGCTTACTGTATAAATCGGGCCCTGAAGATGTTCGTATGATCATGATTGACCCGAAAATGCTTGAGCTTTCAGTATACGAAGGCATTCCGCATTTATTATGTGAAGTTGTGACCGACATGAAAGAAGCGGCTAACGCACTGCGTTGGTGTGTAGGTGAAATGGAACGCCGTTATAAGCTGATGTCGGCATTAGGTGTGCGTAACTTAAAAGGTTACAACCAAAAAGTAATGGAAGCCAAAGAAGCGGGCTACCCAATTATGGATCCATTATTTAAAGACACCGACGGCATGAAAGAGGGCCCTGATGAGCTAGATAAATTACCTAGCATAGTGGTGGTTATTGACGAATTTGCCGACATGATGATGATTGTAGGTAAAAAAGTTGAAGAGTTAATTGCCCGTATAGCGCAAAAAGCGCGTGCTGCGGGTATTCATTTAATTTTGGCAACACAGCGTCCGTCGGTTGATGTAATAACCGGTTTAATAAAAGCGAACATACCTACACGTATGGCGTTTCAGGTATCAAGTAAAATAGATTCGCGCACCATACTTGATCAACAAGGCGCAGAAAACTTATTAGGCATGGGTGACATGCTTTATTTACCGCCAGGCACCAGTGTGCCAGAGCGTGTGCATGGCGCGTTTGTAGACGATCATGAAGTACATGCCGTGGTAAACGATTGGAAAGCCCGTGCTAAACCAAATTACATAGACGAAATTTTAAATGGCGATGCCACTGAAGATATTTTATTACCAGGGGAAGCCAGCGAGAATGGCGATGAAGAGTCAGATCCGTTATACGACGAAGCGGTCGCCTTTGTAATAGAAACCGGCAAAGTGTCGGTATCATCAGTGCAACGTAAATTACGTGTAGGCTATAACCGTGCTGCACGTTTAGTAGAACAAATGGAAACATCAGGTATCGTGAGTGCACCAGGACATAACGGCGCACGCGATGTATTAGTACCTAATGGAGCAAATTAATGAAAAAATTAAGTAGTTTATTATTAGTATTAGGCAGTTTAGTGGCTATGCCCAGCTTTGCTGACGACAGCCAAGCATTACAAGATAAGTTATCAACGTTAAAAAGCTTTAAAGCACAATTTAAACAAAACGTAACCGACGGTGAAGGCCAACTGGTAATGCAAGGCCAAGGCAATATTGCGCTGCAACAGCCATTGATGATTCGCTGGCAGCAAACTAACCCAGACGACACTTTATTTGTGTCAAACGGCGATAAAACCTATTACTTTGATAGCTTTGCTGAGCAAGTAACCATTATGAAAACCAGCGGTTTAATTGACTCTACACCGTTTATATTGCTCACCTCTAAAGACCCTGCGCAATGGGAAAAATACAGCGTGCTCGCTACTAACTTAGGCTTTAGCATTACCCCAAATAAAGGCGTTGAAAGCCAAGTAGAGCAGCTTGATATTACTTTTGCTGATAGCGAGCAGGGGCTTGCAAAACTGGTGGTTAAAGATAACTCAGGCCAGCTATCTGCGTTTAAATTTAGCAATGCACAGGTTAATACTGAGCTTGATAAAACAACTTTTGAATTTACCCCGCCAGCGGGTGTAGAAATAGACGATCAGAGTAACGGTGAGTAATTTAGGTTTTAACTTTGGGCCCGATGTACGTCCACTCGCTGCGCGTATGCGCCCTTTATCGCTTAACGATTACATAGGGCAGCAGCATTTACTAAGTAGCGACAAGCCGCTGCATCAAGCTATTGTTGCAGGGCGTTGCCATAGTTTAATTTTATGGGGCCCCCCAGGGGTGGGTAAAACTACGCTGGCGCAAATTATTGCCAATCATGCCGATGCTGAACTAATTCAAATGTCGGCAGTAACGGCGGGCGTAAAAGATATACGCGATAGCGTAACCCAAGCGCGCGATAACTTACAAAGCCGCGGCCAGCGTACTCTAATGTTTGTTGACGAAGTACACCGCTTTAATAAATCTCAGCAAGATGCGTTTTTACCGCATATTGAAGATGGCACTTTTATATTTGTAGGCGCGACCACCGAAAACCCCTCGTTTGCGCTTAATAATGCGATTTTGTCTCGTGCAAGGGTATATGTTTTAAAATCCTTGCAGGAAAGCGATTTATACACAGTAATAGAGCGTGCACTTAAACAAGATGAGCAATTAAGCCAAAAACACATCGTGATTGCAGATAACGCCAAACAGGCGCTATGCCAAGCAAGTGGTGGCGATGCTCGTAAAGTACTTAATTTACTCGAGCAAGCAGTCGATTTAACTACTGAGCAAAGCGGCCAATTTCATGTTGACGAACAGGTACTCAGCCAAGTACTGCCCACGCATTTAGCGAAATATGATAAAGGCGGCGATGAATTTTACGATTTAATTTCGGCGTTTCATAAATCGGTGCGAGGCAGTTCGCCCGATGGTGCGCTTTATTGGTACTGCCGTATTTTAGCCGGTGGCGGCGACCCGCTTTATGTTGCAAGGCGCTTATTAGCAATTGCTACAGAAGACATTGGTAACGCCGATCCACGAGCCATGGAAGTGGCTTTAAACGCATGGGATATTTTTCAGCGTGTTGGCCCAAGCGAAGGTGAGCGCGCCATTGCACAGGCCACCTTGTATTTAGCCAGCGCACCAAAAAGTAATGCGGTTTATATGGCGTTTAACCAAGCTAAAGACGATGCTAAAAATCAGCCAAGCTATCCAGTGCCAGAGCATTTACGCAATGCCCCCACCAATCTAATGAAAGACTTGGGGTATGGCGCAGAGTATCGTTACGCGCATAACGAAGAAGGCGCATTTGCTGCTGGCGAAAAATACCTACCGCCAGAAATGGATGGCAAACAATACTACCAGCCAAGTGATCGTGGACTTGAGCAAAAAATTAAACAAAAGCTCGATTATTTAAAAGAGCGCGACGCACAAAGCCCAGTAAAACGTTATGAGCATGATTAAACTTTACATGATGATAGCCCTTGGCGGAGCCTCAGGAGCCTGTTTACGGTTTTTTATTAGCGAAACCATGCTAAAACTCCTCGGTAGGGGATTCCCTTTTGGCACGTTGACGGTTAATATTCTGGGTTCATTGTTGATGGGCATTTTGTACGGTTTAATCGATAAGCAGGTTATTGCCGTTAGTCCCGCTAAAACCCTCATCGGAATTGGCTTTTTAGGTGCGTTAACCACCTTTTCAACATTCTCAATGGATTCGTTGTTGTTATTACAACAAGGTCACTTTATTAAAATGGCCCTCAATATCATCTTAAACGTGATGGTGTGTATTTTTATGGCTTGGCTGGGCCTTCAGCTAGTAATGCAAAAAGGTTAAAAAACTAACATGTTAGATTCTAAATATTTACGTCAAGATGTCGAACAAACTGCAGCACGTTTAGCCGCACGTGGTTATGAACTAGATGTAGCGGTAGTGACTGAACTTGAAGAAAAACGCAAAACATTACAAGTAAAAACGCAAGAACTTCAAAGTCAACGTAACGCCAGTGCTAAAGCCATTGGTCAAGCAAAAGCAAAAGGCGAAGACGCACAGCCATTGCTAGACGCAGTGGCTAACTTAGGCAGCGAATTAGACGCTGCTAAAGCTGAACAAGATGAAGTGTTAGAAGCAATTAAACAAATTGCCTTAGCTATTCCAAACCTACCTGACGAGTCGGTACCAGAAGGCGCTGACGAAGACGACAACGTAGAAATTTTAACGTGGGGTACACCTAAAAAATACGACTTTGAAGTTAAAGACCACGTTGACGTAGGTCAAGACCTAAACGGCTTAGACTTTGAAATGGGCGTTAAAATTAGTGGCGCACGTTTTACCGTAATGCGCGGCCAAGTAGCGCGTATGCACCGTGCACTTACCCAATACATGTTAGACACCCACACAGACACAAACGGTTACACAGAAATGTATGTACCGTACTTGGTTAATAGCGCAAGCCTTTACGGTACCAGCCAATTACCTAAGTTTGCCGGCGATTTATTCCACACATTAGGCCTAGTGAACGATGATGGCGAGCAACAAGCTGGTTTTAGCCTTATTCCTACGGCAGAAGTACCGCTTACAAACAGCGCACGCGATGAAATTTACGAAGAAAGCGATTTACCAATTCGCTTAACAGCGCACACCCCATGTTTTAGAAGTGAAGCAGGCAGCTACGGTCGCGATACACGCGGTTTAATCCGTCAGCACCAGTTTGATAAAGTAGAACTAGTACAACTTGTAAAACCAGAAGATTCAATGCAAGCACTCGAAGAGCTAACAGGCCATGCTGAGCAAATTTTACAAGCACTGGAATTACCATACCGTAAAGTTATTTTATGTATGGGCGATATGGGCTTTGGCGCTGCTAAAACATACGATTTAGAAGTATGGTTACCAGCGCAAGACACGTACCGCGAAATTTCATCTTGTTCAAACATGGTCGATTTCCAAGCTCGTCGTATGCAAGCACGTTTTCGTCGTGAAGGCGCTAAAAAACCAGAGCTTTTACACACACTAAACGGTTCAGGTTTAGCGGTTGGCCGTACACTTGTAGCCATACTAGAAAACTACCAACAAGCCGACGGCTCAGTAGTAGTACCAGAAGTATTACGCCCATACATGGGTGGACTTGAAGTGATTGGTAAAGCTTAAAGTACTAGCTGTCAGTTTTTAGCTAAAAGCTTTAGAAAGAAAGCCGCCGTTTGTAATGAACAGTGGCTTTTTTTGTTGACCAGGGTTCAGTTAGCGAGCTGTGAGATTAAAGTTTCTGCTCACCTGTAGATACAAGGGCGTGCTTTAGCGCGTTTATTTTTGGTAAGGACCAATTTGTACTTTTCTAACCAGCTTTATAACCTAGAAAAAGGACTAATTACGCCATTAGCACCTTGTTGTAAAACATGCGTATAAATTTGTGTTGTTTTAACGTCCGAGTGACCCAACTGAGATTGTACGGTCCTTATGTCAGCTCCGCTTTGTAGTAAATGAGTTGCAAAGGAGTGGCGTAAAGCATGTGGCGTGATAAGTTTGGTTAACTTTGCCATTCTTACAGCCTTTTTAATCGCCTTGCGAACGCCTGTTTGGTGAAAATGGTGCCGTCTTATTTCTCCAGTTTCAGGATCGGCACTTAATTGATGAGACGGAAATAAATATTGCCAGCCTAAAGACGTATTAGCAGCTGGATATTTCTTTGCAAGTGCATGAGGCATCCAAACGCCAGCATATTGCTCATTGTGTGAGTCTAATTGTAAGTATTCATCAACCTGTGCGATCTGATTTCTAAGTAAAGGGATTAACTCAGTGGCAAGCGTCACAATCCTGTTTTTATTGCCTTTACCATTCCATATTCGAATACTCTTATAATCAAAGTCAATATCTTGAACCCTTAGCTGAACAGCCTCCATCACTCTTAGTCCACTACCGTACATTAGCCCAGCAATAAGATAGTAACGTTTACTTAAATGCGACATGAGCACTTTAACTTCTTCTGGCGTCATCACTATGGGTAACTTGGGCTGACGCTTGCTTCTGATAAAAGTTAAGTCTAAACATAACTCGTTTTTAATAATGTGTTTATATAAAAAAACTAATGCATTTAAAGCAGTGGCTTGAGTTTTAGGCGCTACGTTTTTTGTTAACACAAGGTAGTCCAAATAGCTGACAACTTCGTTATTTCCCATTGAAGCAGGATGTCTTTTTTATGAAAATGAATATAAGAAGCAATCCACTTTAAATAGGTATTAATGGTCCTAAGTGAGTATTGTCTAACTAACATATAGTCAGAAATGTAATTCAAAAATGGTGATTGTGTTTTCATAAATACCCTAAAACTTTGACTGTATATATATACAGTTATAGCTTGGATACCCCTATAGTCAAGAAATCGACCCGATGGGTCGTTTTTGTCGGTTCCTAGTAAAATGTTAATTAGTTATATATTTGATATAGAATAATAAAAGATATTTTGTTATTAATATAGATAAGATACTACAGATCCAATGTTGGGTAAAAAACGACCCTTAGGGTCGATATTAAATTGTTAGGGCTATAGGCATAGTTTTGAGTAAAAATATAGAATCTTGTTATGCATGTAATAGTCCTGCTACTAGCCGAGAGCATGTTCCTCCAAAGTGTCTTTTCCCTACAGAATTAGGGATAGATTTGAGAAAAGATTTAATTACTGTTCCAAGTTGCGATCAACATAACGGTAAAAAATCTGATGATGATGAATTTTTACTTGCTAGTTTAGCTGGGATAATTGGTTGTAATGATATTGGTATGTTGCATAAATTTACAAAAGTTGACCGTGCTATACGACGTAGTGGAGGCCGGTTACTTAACAAAGTATTAAGAACTTCAGAGGTAAAATCTCATAAATTAGAAAATGGAGATGTTGTTGATGTTGCTTGGGGGAAACCTGATCTCAAGCGATTACACGAATGCTTTGAGTTAATTGGTAGAGGCTTGTATTTTAGTAAACTCGGTGAACGTTTCAAAGGTAAGGTGATATGCGAGGTGGTGTATGTACCAATTAATGATCGTGGTCGAGCTGGTTATAGAGAGTTTGCAGTAGAGCAAATGCAGAAAGAAATTGCCAAGACCGATATACAAGGTAAAAACCCTGATGTGTTTCAATGGGTAATTGGGCCTCTAGATTATTCAGGGGCTTGTTGTGGCAAAATGATATTTTATGGCAATTTGTCTGTTTATTTAGCATTTATTCCTGAGTCTTTTCGAGAAGAGGATTATGTAAACCTTTATGATATTGCTAAAACGGCAAATAAACCGGTTTATATTCAGAAAGATGGAAAAAAGTACAGAATTAACTAGCCCTAACAAGTCAATTCAGTAGGACAAAAAACAGTTGGTTTTGCTCCTGCGTCGCTAATTTTAACCAACTGATTTTTGCCTCTGATTGAGGCATTATATGGCACGCAAGCATGGAGCATATTAATAACATGTGGGAACTCATAAGTACTAATTCCTTTGTTGGGGCTTTTACATCAGGAATTGCTATTTTAATTGTTGTCTTTTTATTCAAGTCAGCCGTTAATAAATACAGAGCACATCAAGTCTTCAAAGTTCTAAAGGCTGGGTTAGCAGATAAAGGACGTACATTTTTACCTAGCTCATTTTTATCTGCACAAACAAATTACACTCTTGCTAAAATTGAGCAGCTTTGTATTTCTCATAGCAAGATAGTTCGCAACGAAAAAGAGCGAGAATCATGGCAACTTAAGGAGTGACTTGCCATATAACAAGTCACTCAAAAGGACAAAAAAGTTGGTTTTTGCTCCTGCGTCGCTTATTTTAACCAACTATTTTTTGCCTCTTAGTGAGGCGTTAGAAGCACAAGAAAGGAGTCAAGCATGGCGGATAATTTACCATATAGCACATAGGTAGGAACTTTAGAAAAAGTTTTAGATAAAATTAAAACAGCATCTGTTCCGGATCGAGTTACCCAAAACTTTATTCATACAAAATTAGGTTTGAAAGGAGGCTCTGCGAATGCTTGTATTCCATTTTTAAAGAAGATGGATTTTGTTGCGAGCGACGGTTCCCCGACTGATCTTTATAGTGAGTTTAGAAATCCAAAAAAATCTAGAATTGCAGTAGGTAGAGCCTTTAGGGAAATATACGTAAGGCTATATGAAATGAATGAATATGTTCATGATGCAAATGATGATGAAGTACTAGGTTTAATTGTTCAATGTACTGGAGGTGAGGAAAGTTCAAGAGTTACTCAACAAACTTTATCTACTTTTAATATGCTACGAAAAATTGCTGATTTTGACAATGATGAAGTTGAGCAAACATTTGAATCCGAAGCTCCAACTCCTGATTTATCACCACAATTACCACCAGTTCAGTTTAATCAATCTGCTCAACAATCTTCAAATAGTGGCAAGTCAATCAATCTTGCTTACACCATAAATTTGAATCTTCCAGCAACAAAAGATATCGAAGTATTCAATGCGATTTTTAAAAGCTTAAAAGAACATTTATTGGATAACTAATTATGCCAATTGAAGATAAAATCAAAGCTTTCGGTATGACTAATATGCTCTTAGAGTCAGACTTAGACAAAATAGAAAACAAGTTTGAGATTGAGTTAAGGGAACAAAGCGATGTGAGCGAACAGGTCAAAGATATTGAGGCAATTTATGTACCTCAATTCGAAGACGGCCTTAGAAAAGAAGCTCGTTATATGGCTCGAAATTACGAGTTATTTTATTGCTTGGAAAAAACAATTAGAAACCAGATTTCAGAATTATTAGAAGCTACTGTAGGTAATGAATGGTGGAATGATTCAAATGTTCCTCAACATATAGTTGGTGAAGTAAAAAAGAGAATGCAAAGAGAAAGAGAAGCAGGAATAACTCCAAGATCTTTTGATCCTTTAGATTACACAAACTTTGGAGAGCTCGGAGAAATAATTAAAAAAAATTGGTCAATATTTGCCAGTATTTTTAATAACGTAAAAGCTGTTGAAAAAGTTATGTTTAATTTAAATACTCTAAGAAATCCAATTGCTCATTGTAGTTTATTAGCGGAAGATGAAAAATTAAGGCTTGAGTTAAGTCTAAGAGATTGGTTCAGGCTAACGGAGTAATGTGCTTCTAACAAGAAAATCAACAAGGACTAAAAATAGCGGGCTGTTCGCTCCGCTCCATTTTAGCCCACTATTTTTAGCCTGTTATTTAGGCGTTATATTTTCTCCGAGGATTTATGAATAAAATTGAAGATTTGTACGGAAACGATCTTGAAGCGAAGTATTTTTATATTTTCCCCGTGGAGAGACTTGATTTAACAAGTGAAGAGTCATTTGGGAACATAAGAATCTTTCCAAAAGGCTGTATCGATATTGATGATATGTTTAGTAATACAATTATTATGTCTCAAGAAGACAAAGATAAATTTGATTCAAACATTGAGAAGCTTAAATCAAACCCTTTAGTAGTAATCAATGATCAAACTTATGCTGATTACCCTGGGAGCGTATCAAGTGATTTGCAAATTATGACTACTGCAATATCTAAAGCCTCCATAATTATCGATTATATAAAATTTGAGTTTTGCTCCTTAGTTGCTCCTAAAACTATGCCAGCAAGGTTGGGGCAAGTTACATCAGGTGAGACGTTACTGTTAATGTACAATGGGAAAGGGAGTCCTTTTACTCGTATCATAGATACTACGATCTACAGTAATACTTTAACGGCGGGTGTAGGTTTAGATATTAACTCCGAAATTTTCACTAATTTTAACCTATTAAATGATGATATTGGAGAGGTTGGGAACATAGCGAAACAAGCATTGAGAATGTTTTCAAATGCATTGGAAGAAAATGATAATACAGGGAAATTCATCGAAATAATGAGATTGTTTGAATTTATCGCCGATCCAAATAGTTTTACTAAGTTCCAGAAGGTTAGAACAAAAATTGCGGCTCACATAGCCGAAAACAGCTCGGACATTCATAGATTGCAGGAAGAGTTTAAATACTATTCTAGCGGTGACAATGAAGATGGATTGCGTACGGAAATAATTCACAATGGTAAGAGTATAGAAATATTGATACCAGAACTTAGTAAACAAACAGATCTTTTCAATAAATTACAGTTATACATAACCAAATGCATTAGAGATCTAGTTTGCTTTTACAATAAAAGCTGGGTTGAACTCGAAGCCATCAGAGATACAAAATTAGAAAAAGCAAAAAAAAACAAAGTAAAAAATAAAACCGTGAATTACTCCAATACAGCCGTTTTAATTGATGTTAACTTCCTTGCTGAATCAATTGAAAAATTTTCTCCAATGTATAAAGAGCTGTACCCAGAGAGTGATTTTAGTAATTTAAAATTAGAAGAATTAGTTTATCAAGCTTTACGCAACTGTAGAGTGTTAGAAGAAAATAAAACTTACAAAGTATTTGCCTTTTCTAATGCAATTGATGATATCCCCTTAGTTAAAATACCTGTTTCACCATTAGATGGCGCAAAACTTAAAGGTAATAATTGCATGTTTGAGCTTGTTGCATTTGCCTTCGGGGAAAAAGTAAAAAAAATAGAGTCTGTTTTCGAAGTCACTCACGATATTTTTCAAGACAAGTCTTCTTTTTATTCTTCAGCCCTTACTTTTCAAAATGTTGTGTTTATTGGAGATGATCCTGAATATATTGATCTTCTGACAAACGTGAACGCGAAAGATAACCGAAATTTGACTATTGTAAAATGTTCACATTATTCTCAAATGGAACATCGAATTCCATTTTTTGATGTAGGGCATTTAGTAGGAATGTCATTTGGTCTGTCAGCTAGTCAGCTATGAAAATATAACAAGGCAATTAAACGGAACTAAAACAGTGGGTTAGGTTTCGCTTCGCTCTACATTTTAACCCACTATTTTAGTCCGCTTATTGCGGCGTTATATGCCTAGGAGCACCAATGTCAGTTATCGCGAATACGCCTAAACCACCATATTATGCTGTCATTTTCACCTCGACACGAACAGAAGGTGACAATGGTTACGGTGAAATGGCCAATAGAATGGTTGAGTTAGCAGAGCAACAACCTGGCTTTCTTGGTGTAGAATCCGCTAGAGAAGATGTGGGAATAACAGTTTCTTACTGGGCAGATTTGGATTCCATTAAGAATTGGAAGGCAAACTCTGAGCATTTAGAAGCTCAAAAAACTGGGCGTAAATCTTGGTATGCTTCCTTTAAAGTACGTATATCAAAAGTAGAACGAGACTACGGCATATAACAAGTCAATTAAAAGGACTAAAAAACAGCGGGCTATCTCGCTTCGCTCGTATTTTAGCCTCTTATTGAGGCGTTAGTGCTATTTATGGAGTATTACTGTGAGCACAGAGCAAAATGTAAGAGTAATAATGGAGCCTGCAGATAAAAAAGATGGCTGGGATATTCTAAAAATATTGGGAATAGTAATCATCGCTCCCTTGATAGCCTTTGTCGGCACGATGTATACAAATGCACTTAAAGAACAAGAAATTAACGTTAAGAATATTGAGTTAGCTGTGGATATATTAAAGCAAGAGTCTGATAAAACGGATAAATATGTCAGGCAGTGGGCAATAGATACAATTAATGAGTATTCGAAAGTAAAATTGACAACGAAGGCGCAAGAAGCACTAAAAGAATCTCCAATTGTTAGCTCTATATCAGGTATCAGATTCGACTTGAATATAATGAAAGACTTCGTAAGTAATGAGAACGTCCTTCGTCTGATAGGCTATAACGATAATCCCGAAGATATTTTCATTGAGTCTGTCACCATATTGGGAGATAAAAATTCTGGCTGTGAAAAGACTCTGAAAATAGGAACTAGATTTAGTAGCTACTCATCTTCTATTGCACCATTATTATCAAAAAAAGATTTATTAAGTTGTTTAAATGCTGATGAATTGACTAAGCAAGGCTATGAGTTTGCTGAAGTAACTTTGAAACCTACTCTAGACATGAGCTATCTAATTAAAGCGGGTGGAGGAATGAGTTCCAGAAATCTTCCATTTGCAGTAAACGTTGAGTATCGAAATGGTAGCTCCAAGGCATCCTCTTTATTTGGTGTCCATTTACATTTTGTGCAAATACAGCACTAACAAGGCGCTCAAGCAAGGACACAGTAAACTGTGCCGCTTAGCTTGGCGTTAGAACTACTAGGGAAGAATCGTGGACACATTGAAGAAGATCCTATTTTTTGACGTATTTCCCTTCTTATGTAGGCTGATTGGGTGCGGATTCTTAATTATCGCTTTATATGGAATCGGTTTTCCGCCGAAAAGTGAGATTGGTACTACATCAGCTTCGCTTCTAGTTTTATCTCTGTTTTTCATGTTGTTACCGTTAGCCAAGAAAATTAGTCTTGGTAAATTACTCACCTTTGAGCGAGAAATCGAAAAGGTGAAAACTGAAGTTACAGACTTTAAGGGAGAGACAAGAGAATTTCTTAACGTTTACAGTAATATGATTACCGCAATATCAAATACTGTGAATCAGACTGTGAATGTTCATCTGCCAGGAAAGGAGCAAGTCCAAGAAGCTAAAGAGGAGTTGAGATCAACAATTAATCAGGAAGATAATAGCTCAAATATCGAAGATGAATTGCAGGAATACATTAGTCTTTCAGGCAATGATATGAATTTTGCGCTAGCACGCTTACGGATGGACTTGGAAAAATCAATGCGTGCCATTTTGGGTAAAAGAACTCAAACGTCAGATCCTATGGAAATGAAATCGAAATTCATGTCAGCTAGGCAGCTCTTCAAAGAGCTAACGGTTCAGTATCCCAACTATAAAGGAATGCACAGCTCTTATGATTACATACTTAAAATATGTAATGCCGCAATTCACGGTCAACAAATATCTAACGGGCATGGTCAAGAGGCCTTATACATGGGGCTCCAAATGTTAAAAGAGTTAGAACGTGTGCAAAATTAGTTCTAACAAAACAATCAACCGGACTCCGCTAAGCGTGGTTCGCTTTGCTCACAATACCACGCTTAGCTACGCTCGGTTATTGTGGCGTTATAGGGCAATGGACTTCGGAATTAAATGAAAGTTTACGGATATACAAAAGAACAGGTGGAGGCAGGTACTGAAACACCCTCAGTACTTTCAGAAGTTACATTTGTTTCGAACCCTGATGAATTACGCAAACTAGCAAACGCTATAAATAATATTGCGCAGGAAATTGAAGAGAATCCAGATGACTTTGAACACGGCCATTTAACTGATAATAACGGGGCTTTTTCAGATACGAGTATTATCGTGTTTAATGACGAAGCCCTATAACAATGCGCTTAAGCTTAGGACGCAGTAAACTGCGCCGCTTAGCATGAGCGTTAGTTTTCTTATGATGATTCGTTTTATATTTTTAAGTTTGTTTATGATTGCAGGGACAACTATGGCTTCAAATGAAATAGGAGTACCTGAAGGAGTTTCGGCTGAAGATTGGGAAGCCTATCTAAAGCACAAAAAGGATTGGGAAGCCATGCTTCAGCAAAGGTTTGAAAGTGAACTCAAAGCGAATCCTCCTTTACCTCCTTGGGAAAAATTCCCTGAATATGAACCTAGCAATATATTTTGGCGAATGGGAACAGGTGAAGAGCATCTAATCGATTATTTTGGCGTTTATTTAAAGTACGCAAGTAAAGACGATATTCAAGCATATAAATTGAAATAGCCCGCTCCTAAAATTTGGGAAAATTGGTATAACGAAAACTAACAAGTTAATTAAACAGTGGACGCAAAACAGCAGGCTTGCGCTCATGCTTCGCTTAGTTTAGCCTGCTATTTTTCGCCGTTTATTAAGGCGTTATATTCAAGGAGATACAATGGACATTTGGAGTTTACCTTATACTTTTGAGTATGAGGGTCGAAAGGTGAAATATGGGATTGAAGGAAAAGGAGAGCCTCTTGTTTTAGTTCATGGTACGCCTTGGTCATCATTCAACCTTAGGCACTTGATTCAAGCACTTTCGAGCCACTATACAGTCTACTACTTTGATTTACTTGGTTATGGTGAATCAGATAAAAGTGATGCGGATGTATCTTTAAAAATACAAAATCAGCTATTAGACTCATTAATAGGTCATTGGCAGCTTGAGTTACCTTATATTGTGGGGCATGACTTCGGCGGTACGACAGTACTGAGAAATTACTTGCTGAATCAACGAAAGTACAAAAAGATAGTTGTAATTGATCCAGTTGCGTTATCTCCTTGGGGCTCACCATTTTTTAAACATATTGAAAAGCATGAAGAAGCCTTTGCAGGAGTGCCTGATTTCATCCATTCAGCAATCGTTGAAGCATACATAAAAACAGCGTCATATCAGCCATTATCTCAGGAAACAATTGACGGTATTCTCCGCCCTTGGTCTGGAGATGAAGGTAAGAAAGCTTTTTATAGGCAAATAGCTCAAGCTGATTCAAAGTATACGGATGAATTTCAAGATAAATTCTCTAGCTTTGATGTACCCACATTAATTCTTTGGGGTGAAGAAGATCAATGGATCCCTGTTGAGCAAGCTCACGTACTTCATAGTAAAATTAAAGGCTCTAAGTTAGTTACAGTGCCTGAATCTGGACATTTGGTTATCGAAGAAAAACCAGAAGCATTGGTTAAAGAGATCCGAGAGTTCTTCGAAAGTTGAATATAACAAAGCATTTAAGAGTGATTCCTTACGCTTGGCAGTTTCGCTTCGCTCAAGTGTAGCCAAGCGTGCGTCACACCTTAATGCGGCGTTAGTTTATAGGAGAGTTTAGTGTTAGATTTTTTACCCATAGTATTTTTGGTAATTACTGGTCTTGGTGCAATTGTTGGTGGCACTTGGGATTCGACTAAAGAGGGTACAGATAAACTTACTACGCCTGGCAGGGTAGCTGCGATTACTCTATTGTTTTCTACAATCTTTTCTTCTTATGTGGCTTATAACAATTATGAATCGAAACAACAAAAAGAAACTTATAAAATAGAGATATCTTCAATTATTGCCAATCAAGTTAATGAAAGTATAAGAGAACTACTTGCACCTTTCAGAGCTTTATATATTGAAAATACTGGAGGGTACTACTTACCTGATGAAGAAATAACTTTATCTATGTTACTAACTCCTGAAAACATTAAAAAATCACAAGTAACATGTTTTAAAGATTTGCCTAAGACCTTTACAAGTTCGAGTGGAAGAACCTGGGATGAGAGGTTTTCAGTTGGTATTTCTAGAGGTGTACACAAATTAAAGCAATTAAAATTAGTTCACTCTAACCACATAGATTCCAATTTATTGAAGAGCATATATGATTTACTAGACAATGGAATTATGACTATTTACGCTTATTCTCCACGAGAAAAAAAGCCTGAAAATGGGAAAGAACCTTTACATGACAAATGCTTTATTGGCCAGCCAATAGGGTCTCATAAGCAGTATTTGACCATGATAAAAACTATTTCTGATGCTAATAAATCAAATGTATTTATAAACTAACAAGTCACTGAAAAGGACAATGCTAACAGTTTGCTCAGTTCCGCTTCGCTTCACATTTTAGCAAACTATTTACCAGCCCCTTATTTGGGCGTTATGCGCCAGATGCGAATTCGAATAATTTTATTTGTTAAAACCAAAGGTGGTCAAATCTTGACTTCAGACATCAGCACTTAAATTTACAAAAACGCCTTAATTCAATCTGTTATTTTTCCTCTAAAAGCGAAGCGTCTCTTATCCTCTTTGTGAATTAATGTTGCTTTGCCAACATAAGTTTTGTGCGTTTGGGGAGAGTTATTTTTAGCAAATTATAATTACGATATAGGCGTTGGTGAAAAGCCATTTGTTTACTTATTTATAAGGTGGGTTGTTTTCATAAGTGTTTGTAATATAGTGTCTATTAATTAACCTAAATATAGAATAAGGAACATTCATGGAATTAGCCAAAACCACAAGTTTGAAATTTGAAGTAACAGAAACAGGTCATCAAATAATACAAGCTAAAATAAACGGGCATAAAGTAAATTTAATTTTAGATACAGCAGCGGGTGCATCTGTTTTAGATAGGGCATGTATTCAAAAGCTTGGAATAAAAGAAGTGTTTAGTGAAGAAAATGCCGCAGGTTTAGGTACAGCCGACCACAAGATGGGCTTAATAGACGTTTTGAAATTTGAATTAGCAGGGCAGTTGTTTGAAAGTACAGAGTTTGTATCACTAAACCTAGACCATGTTCAGGTAGCTGGTGGTGACAATATAATACATGGATTATTAGGCTCTCCATTTTTTAGAAAATACCAAGCGGTGCTAGATTTTGGCACTGATACACTGACAATTAGTGAGCCATTAGCTGATTATGAGTAATTAAAGCGGCTTAATTTAAGCCGCAATTTTGCATATTATACACAGCGTGATAAGTCGGGTTGCCCCAAGTAAATTCATCATTTTTGTCGGATGGCGTGGCTTCGCCACTTATCCGACCTACGTCTAAAGGTAAGTTGGTTAAGCCAAAGGCGCCACCCAACAGAGTTCTACGGTTCTATCGAGCTCAGTCTATAAATTGTACTTAATTTATTCAACTGCTTTTAAGCGTTTTGTTATGGCTTGTAATTTTTCTTCTAGTGTAAAAGACAGGACTAAGGTTTCTTCTACAATTTCTTTCGTTTCATCAACTAATCCTACTAGCTCCGACTCTTGCTCTTCATCCAAACCTAGAGTGATCATTTTTGATTGTATAGCTTGAGATAAATCATTAACGAGTATTTTTACTTGCTTATCTTGCTCTGAGCATAGCTTTTTTATGGTACTAAAATCATCAGCAAGTTGGCTCTTGAGGGTGTTTAAAGCTTGTTGACGTATCGTCGCTTTTTCTAATTGCTGTTCAATAAATTCCATTCGGCTTTCTATAATAGTAAGTAAAATAGCAAAATTATCTCGAAGTCGTCCGAGTAAGCCTTCATCTTTTGCATTTATTCCTTTTACAAGTATTGAGCAAGCAGGTGCGTTAAATAATAAGTTAGAGCTAAATGGCACTATTCGTTTTGCTCTTCTTCCCAGTTCAAGAATTTCTTTTTCTAGTTCAGAAATAGTTTGTTTTGGAAATTGGTGATATTGGTCTGCTACTCTAAACTCTACACAGCAGCTGGCGCCTGCATTGGTAAAGTACTGCTGTACGTTAGCAAATAATGCATCTAGATCGGTTACGTCAAGGTTGTCAGTAAAGAATGAAACTAACTCTCCGAGTTCACTTGCTTGTTGCATTGAGGTAAAAGCAGTTGTAGAGGCCACATCGTACATTTCTTTTAGATTATTTCGCTCTGTAATACGCAGTTCAACACGCTTTAATTTTTCGTTTAGTTCCTTAAAGTCTACTGGCTTGGCAATATAATCATCGCCGCCATACCCATATGCTGTGAGTTTGTCTTCACTTGATGTTAAAGCGGATATAAATATAATTTCGCAATCATCGTATTCACCGGATTGTTTTATTTGTTCAACTAAATCATAACCAGTAAGGCCATTACTAAGTAAAATATCCATTAAGACGACTTGTGGCTGGTGCTGTTCCATTAGTGCTAATATTGGCTCGGTTCCATCAGATGAAGCAATATCGTGTTGCTTAGAAAGCGCAATTTCCATGATGTTTCTATTTTGAGGGTTATCGTCAACGGACAATATTTTCACTTTGACTCCTTAATTTAGTTATTGTCGTCCTATCTTAAATGATATTAGTCATGGAAATGGCTACCCGCAAATAATAAATTCATGTACATTTTCATGGAGCACTTAAGTAACACCACATTAAAAGTTTATTATGATAGATACTTTATTCATTTGTTTATAATCCTATAAATGCGCCGAAATCGTCATGAATGTCATTAGTAACACTACAATAATTACTTACTATTAGCTTCGTGGCATAAAAGCCAATCGACGTTTGAACTTCAAGGTCATGAGATTAGATATCATGTGCAAGGGGAAGAGGGAACACCGTGTTTATTACTGATCTATGGTTACCCAACCACAAAATGGGATTGGCATAATCAATGGGCTGAGCTCACTCAACACTTTAAGGTATTTCCCCTCGATATGCTGGGCTTTGGCTTTAGTGACAAACCGCAAAATGTTACTTACACCTTAAATATGCAAGCGGATTTACTGACTCGCTTTTTAAAGCTTTTAAATGTAAAAGTAGCGCATATTTTAAGCCACGATTACGGTGATACGATAGCGCAAGAGCGACTTGCTAAAAGCAACTTAAATGAGCTGCATGCCATCAAAGTACAAAGCGTTTGCTTTCTTAACGGCGGGTTATTTCCAGAAACACACAAACCTGTATTTTTGCAAAGCTGTTACTTAGCCCTATAGGTGCTTTAGTGTCGCGACTTGCAAACTTTAAGCGTAATTTTGATAATATATGCGCTACACCACTTGCTGAGAAAGAGCTCAAGGAGTTGTGGTAGTTAATTGCATATAAACAGGGCAAGCCAGTCATGGCAAAACTGATTTATTACATCACGGAGCGTAAATTACATCGCGTTCGTTGGATGAGCGCTTTACGAAAAGCAGATTTACCCATGCGGTTAATTTGCAGTATGGACGACCCCGTTTCGGGCCGTTATATGGTTAAACGTTATCGCGAATTAATCATTAATCCAGATATTATTGAACTAGAAGGGGTAAGACATTACCCGCAATTAGAACAACCAATTCAAGTAACTCAGTTATTTTTTGATTTTCATCGGCAAAAGGTGAAGCATTAGATTTTTAAAAGTTGGATGTTGAGATAGGTACTCTTGACACTAAAATCTTTGAAAAGTATATTGGACTAGTTAGAGGAACTAATAGAATTGTTAAACAAAAGCATTTTAGCAATTATTACTAATGATAATGGAATATAAAATGGATTCAACAGCTGCGAACCCGCAAAAACACTCTCTTACGCTCGATATTTTTGAAGAGCATCTTCATAAAGCAATCGATAAACCCACTGTTAACTATCGTATGGTACGGGTAGGGCCCTCTCGAAATGGCCGAGGTACCAAGCTAAAAGTTCATAACGGGGCTCATAAAGCAACTTGGGCTAAAACGACCATTAATAGTCGTTTAAGGACCATCAATATTGATGTTTACCTTAATTTTAAACAAAACAGTTTGCAACAAGGCGATTATCTTAAATTAAAAACGTTGGCTATAGCTGGTATTAAACAATATTGGTCAAATACAATTACAGTAGCGGGTGTGCGTTTTAATGTAATAGTTAATCCTTTACATAAAAGTAGTTCTGATGCCATTCCTGTAGACCTAGAGATAGAGGAAAGTGAAAGTTATGGTCGTTCAATGAACCCAGCTATATTAGGTATTGATGCGAGTTTTATTTATCAAAGAGGATCTGTAACAGCTGGTATACCATCAAAATTGATTGATGATGAGTTTAAGTTGGTTTCAGCGCATGAGTTTGGCCATTCTATACTTGTGTATGTAGGAGGAATTAATTTATCTTGGGGTCATAAAGGTAGTACAAATGTTCTCCTTCAAAATGTTAAAGCGTCTTCTCCAGGTTATCCAAATCAAGGAAAGATTGATCTCATGAAGTATTACAATGACACAAAAAATACCGCTAACTTGAAGCAACGCATTACACGCAGTGAAGCGCTTGAAGTTGATATAAAAAGATTAATTTGGAGTTCTGAGGTTCTATGGAAAGATTAAAGGTATTAATTTTTGGATTACTAATAACTTTTGTATTGAGCTCATGTTCAAGTATTTACTGGGCTAGTGTTAAGAACTCTACGGCTGAAGAATTAATGGTTAAAGTGGTGTTTAAAACTGAGTACGGTACTCAGGTAATGGACATGCCATTAAAAGCAGGTGAAGTAAACGTTTGGCAATATGAACAGTCATCAAGTGAATCAAAAATAATGGATAAATATTTATCTTCAATTGAGATAAGTGACGGCAGTGGCTGTTACTTAGTTTTTAATAAAGAAGAGATAAAAAAGAAGGTTAAAAATACAACGCGGCAAATCGTAATTTCTCCTGATGATTTTCAAAAAGCCTGCAAGAGGAAAGTTAATTTAAACACACCATAAAAATCTTTTAGTAAAGCACTCCTAAAGGGTCTGACTTTAAGTATGCTACTTTTAGTCTCGTAGGATTTATTTTAATGTTTAACTTTTAAAATAAATCCTACGAGACAATCACCATTCATTTAAGTGAAAATCACTTTGGCGTTACCAGCATTAACCTTGCCTCTTTTCCATCCGTTAATATCGCTATATTACCTTCAGCAGTAACAAACACATCTCTGAGCCTGCCTGTGGCTTCTGGAAAAATATGCGACTGGGTGTATTCACCATTTGCTAAATTAACGCTGTAGAGCTTTTTATCGACCAATGTAGTAATAAGCACGTGGCGTTGCAGTGAAGGGAAGGCTGCATGCTTAGAGCCATAATATGCCATGCCTGATGGCGCAATTGAGGGAGTCCAATCTACGGTTGGTTTAGCCATGCCTGGGTAGTCTCTAAAGGGCGAAATGCGTGCTTGTGAATAATCGTCGCCGTTAGTGATTACTGGCCATCCGTAATTGGTGCCAGCTGTTAAATAGTTGAGCTCGTCACCGCCTGCGGGGCCATGTTCGTGGCTAATAATTTGCTGTGTATCGTAATCATAAACCAAGCCTTGCAAGTTACGGTGCCCGAGTGAATAAATGGCATGCGCGTTAGCGTTTTTGTGACTAATAAACGGGTTATCGTTTGGTATTGTGCCGTTTAAGTTAATGCGTAATGTTTTGCCAAGTTGACTGGTAATAACCTGTGCTTGCTCGCGGTAGTCAAAACCATCACCACTTGAAAATAATAAGGTATTATCAGGCAGCACAAGCGCGCGGCCAGAATAATGCTGCGGTGTGCCTTTATCGGTGGCGACTTTATAAATAATTTTTGGCGTTGAAAATTGCGCACCATCAAACGTGGCTTTGGCTATTACTAGCCTGTTTGCATCAAGCTCACCTTGGGCGTAAGTGAATATAATTTCTTTTGATTCACTGTAATTTGGCGAAAGCACTACATCAAGTAAACCACCTTGCCCTGCAACGTATAAGCCCTCGAAGTTTATTTTAACTCGGGTTTGTTGGTTGTTTTTAATGATAACAACATGGCCATCACGCTCGGTGATTAACCAGGTATTGTTTGGGAGTTTAACCATACTCCACGGTGAATTGAGCCCTGTTGCTAAAGTACTAGCTGTGTATTGCTGTGTTGGCAGCTCGGCACTGGCGTGACAAGAAAACGCTAAAAGTGACAGTAGCGTAATACAATATAGAGATTGTTTACCCTGCAAGCCTTTGCTAGTGTAAGGAAAAAGTTTTATTTTAAGTTGAGATAACCATGCAGTTTTTAACACGTATACTCCCGTCATTTTTAGTTTCTTGGTTACTTACATTCACTCTTGCTAGCTTGTTTCATAGTCAATACGTTGTCAATCAATTAGTTAATGTAGGTGTTGTAGTGGGCTTTAATGACCGTGTTAACTTAATCCTTGAAGATTGGCTTGGCTTGCTACCGACCTATGGCGCTATTATTTCTGTTGCACTTGCTATCGCGTTTTTGGTTACTTGGTTTATTGCTAAAAAAATGAACAAGCAAGGTACACAACTATTTGTTATTGCTGGTGTGGTGGCGTTTGCAACGGCGTTAATTGCGATTGAGTCAATTATGAATATTACTATTATTGCAGGTGCAAGAGGTTGGGGTTTTTATGCGCAATTATGTGCAGGTGCAGTAGGGGGTTATGTATTTGCAAAACTCATTAAGGAAAATAAGCACAAGGCAGCGCATCACGGCTTTTAAGTCAGCATTGGTCTGCAATGTAAAAAGCCGCTATTAATATAGCGGCTTTTGTGTGTATAAATTGCGTCGTGATATCAAAAAATCAAACTAAACAGCTTGTAACCACTTAAGCCAAAAATAAGCACTAACACCGGTAAAGTAAGTAAGTTTACCAACATTGAGTTGGTGTATTTGCCCATTACTGATTTTTGGTTAACCAGCCACACTAGGTAGGTGGTTACAATAGGCAGTAATAAGCCATTAGCTGCTTGGGCAAAAATTATCACCGCGACAGGGTCTAAACCCAGAGACGCCACCGCCGCACCAAATAATAAAATAACAATGGCGACACTTTTAAAGCGGGTGTTATCCATTTTATTTGACCAACCTAACATGCCACATACTGCATATGCACCGGCAAGGGGAGCTGTTATTGCGCTGGTTAAACCTGCTGCAAATAAGCCAATAGCAAAAAAGTAATGGGCAGCATCGCCAAGTAATGGCTCAAGTTGTACCGCCATGTTGGCAGCGCTAATTTGCCCTGCATCTGTGCCATAAAATGCCACTGACGCGGTTGATAAAATTGCCAGCGTGATCACGCCACCTAAGGTGATAGACACACCCGTATCTACATTAGTTTGCTTAATAACTTTTTGCTTATCACTTTTGCTGTCGTGTCTTGCAGCTAAAACACCTGAGTGTAAAAATAAGTTATACGGCACTATGGTGGTGCCCACTAATGCCAATACGGTGGTAATTGAACCCTCAGGCATGCTAGGAATAAAACCAGCTAATACGTCACTGAGCGAGGGAGCCGCCATAACAAGCGTAGAGATAAACACTAGGCTCATTAAAATCACTAGTAAAATAAGCGCATTTTCAACAACTTTGTGTTTACCGCTATAAAGTAGTATGGCACTTAAAAATGCAATCAGTGGCGTCCAAAGTTGGGCATTTACCTGAGGGAATATTTCAATTAATCCCATGCTGGCACCGCTTAAATTACCAGCCTCGTAGGCGGCACTGCCAACACCAATGGCGCTGATCACTAAAAATATAGCGAGAGATTTAAATAGGGGAGTTTCAATATGGGCTCTTAGTGCTTGTGCTAAGTCTTGCCCAGTGGCTACGCCTAGGCGCGCCGCCATAGATTGTAATAATATGGTGGCAATTACTGAAAATAGTAATGTCCATATTAGTGCAAAACCAAAGTTTGCACCCGCTACGCTCGCGGTGGTAATAGTCCCTGGTCCAATGAAGGCAGCGGTGACGAGTAGTCCTGGTCCTAATCGCATAGTTTGACCCTAATAGTGCTTTTTATATTGCTATTTAAAGTTACACCTAACGTTTGTTTAACGTGATGCCTGTAATATTGCTGCCACTTATACTAAGTGCCTTGCAGCATTAGCCGCCCCTTGGCTTTGCCTTTTTTGATAACCATATGTTAAAAAAGGTCGCGTAGCATACCAACTTGTATATAAATTTAAAGGGGATAGGTTTCGTTTGCTTAAACTTTAAACGATTTAATTGGTTTTAGTTGTTATCAAGCTTTGGCACTCAGCAAAAATCTTATATGATGTTGACAATAGCACACAATATAAACTTTCAAAGGCGACCATTATTAGTGACTGTAATACATCACCTTTAACTGATAACTCAAAACAATCCCCTGAGATGATGATAACCAATTCAACATTAAAAATAGCCACATTTAACCTGTTTAATTATCTTGAGCCACCTAATGCTTATTATGAGTTTGAGCGGATATATACCGCAGAGCAATGGGCAAAAAAACAGCGCTGGATTATTGATTATTTAACCGAGCATCAGCCCGATGTAATTGGCTTTCAGGAAGTGTTTAGCATTGAGTCGCTTAGAGAATTAGTAAAGCAGCAAGGTTATGAGCACTTTGCTGTGGTGGATGAGCCACAGGTAATAGATGATTTTATTTATAAACGCCCCGTTGTGGCAATAGCAGCAAAATACCCTATCGTTGAAGTAGCGAGCGTAAAACACGACTATGAGCTTGTCAGTACTTTAGGTTTAACTGAAGATTTTGCCTTTAGCCGTAGAGTACTTAGAGCCACAATAAGTTTGCCGCATATCGGCAATACCGATTGCTATGTGGTGCATTTTAAATCTAAACGGCCATCAATTGAGATTGATGAAACTAATAAAGAACTAACCGCTGAAAAAAACATTATTGAAATTTTAAAAGCAAATGTAGCGGGTGGCTGGGGCTCAACTATTCAGCGCGGTAGTGAAGCAACATTGCTGATGATAGAAATGATAAGCCGTCGTGAGGCCACGCAACAGCCTATGATACTAATGGGAGATTTTAATAACGACCTAGCTGATGGCGTTTTAAGCCATTTACTAACCAATACACTGCGTTTTGCCCCCGCGTTTGATAGTAAAACCTACCTTGCAAAATATTGTCTTAACGATGCGTGGCAGTTATTTACAAAGTTAAACGATGATTGCGAGCCTGATGAAGTATCTAATGAGTCAATACAAGGTGTTATCGATAAAGATAATCAAGGCTTAAAACCACTACGAAAAGCAACACATTACTTTGGCGCAAGCAGTTCAGTACTTGATTATATTTTGTTGTCTTGTGAGTTTGATTCTGGCTATGACGACAGTTTTTTTGAAGTAAGCGATTATCATACTTACGATCGTCATTTAATTAACCCCGAGTTTGAGCGAGACGATTTAGGTACCGATCACGGCGTTGTATGTATCACGCTTAAACTGCGGGAGTAATGATTAACTCACCACTGTTTAGTTACCAAGCCAAACAGTGGCGAGTCGCTATTTACTGACGAGGGTTAATCTCTAAAGGTGACAAGGTAATAGTAGCATTACTACTTGCGCCTTTGTAACCTTGATACTCTTTGTTTTCAAATAGCGTGTAAAAAACATCAACATAATCATCATTATTGGTAAACCATTCATCAGGCATTGCTTTAAGCAATTCATTAGTAAGTTTAGGAATAATAGTATAGCCCTGTGCTTGTAAATCAGGGATACTTGCCATTACTTGCTCTGATATTTCTAATAATTTCATTGCTAAGGTTTTATAATTAGTGTTGTCATCTTGCTCCATTAAAAGCAAATCGACCGCTTGCCAACGATAACGTTGCCAATGAATTAAAACCTGATTAGGGCTGTAAGTGGTTTGGTCATGATCTAAATAAGGTAAATCAACAATATCTAATATTGGTTCATCTCTGCTAGGATTAATCCCCGTTACGATGGCATAAACTTCTGCCTTTCCTGAAATCCAAGGCTCTTTATCATCCTCTAAATGTATTTTTTTTAGCACGCTAGTTTGTAATGGCTGCTCATTACTTAATTGATTTTGTGGACTAACCATGTTTTTGCTGAACTTGTTAGCAGACAAAATTCCTTTCATTACTGCAATACCCGCATCCTGTACTTTTTGTTGATCTAACTCCACAATAAAAACAGGTTGGGTTGGCATTTGGTCAACGCTCAGATAATGAATGTCACCAAACTGATCGAACGCTTCAATCTCGCTCCATTGGCTATCGTCACCAGCGGGTGCAAATGCGAATAAAGGGTTTTCACCTTGTTGCCAATCAGTAAGCATGGACTCACTTGCCAAACGAACTTGTAACAAGCTTCCTGTATTGTTTGGTAAGCCTTTAAGCTGTTGTAAGGCACTATTTGCCTGACTTATATTACGTTTTGTATGCCTTGCTACTGTTGATAACTGATCAGCATTTAAAACTAAGTTATATTTATTTAATGATTGTTTTAAATCAGCATCCAACACTGGATAATTAAGCGCTACTTGCTTTGCGAAATTACGCTTAATAGTTGCTACGTTTTTGTATTGAGCTTGCTGTACCAAGTTTTCTGTATTTTCAATATGATCTTGAGCTGAAAAAGCAGGTACTGATATAAAGTTCAATAATGCCGCTGTAGCTAAAGATTTGGTTATTTTATTTTTCATACAAATTCCGCCGTTCCGTTTCTAGTAACACTATAAAACAATAATTAGAATAAATGCTCAAGTTAAATTTATAAAATACGTAATTAGTATTAATCTTGGCTTGCGGTTTTATATACATTACATAAACACCGTAATTTTTATATAAAGCAGGAATCTATTACAAAAAATGTATATTTTATAAAATAATTTATATACATATCAGTGGTTTAAGTTTGGCTTAATAGTTGCTGTAACTATTACTCTAATAACAACACAAAGGAAAAAACAATGACCGATATTGCACATTCTGCGTTTGTAGCATTTTATTTATACTTAATTATGATGTTAGTTCAGTGGGCTGTGGCGACGTTTAGTAAGGCTAAACAGCCCGGTGCAGTGCCAGGAAAAATAGATAAAGAGCTATCTCATGAGAGCTTTATATTTAGGGCTCATCGTACTTTTCATAACACCCTAGAAAACAGCGCGTTGTTTATAGGAACGGTTTTATTTGCTTTTGTGATGAATTACCACAGCTCGGTATTTGCAATATGTATTTGGGTATATGTGATTGCACGTTTAATTCATATGGCACTGTATTACGCAATTGCCACCGAGAAAAACCCCAGCCCGCGTAGTTACTTCTTTTTAATCAGTGTGATAGCAAACATTGTGATGTTAGTGCTGTTAGGACTGCGATTAGCTAGTTAAGTAAATGATTAAAGCGAAAAGCAGACAGCCTCTAGCTTTTCGCTTACATATTTTATCGGGCTGGCTTTGTTTTTCGGGTCACAATAAAACACATTAATGAGCCTAATGTCACTAACACAACGCCTTGCCAGAATGCGCTGGTGAGCGATACTGATAAGTAGATAGCAGCAAATAGTGTTGATAACACAGGGATAAAGTAAGACAAGGTGCCTAACAACACTAGGTTACCGCCAATTATTGCTTGGTTCCACAGTGCGTAACCTCCACCAATAACCACGCCTGCCAATATTAAGGTAAAGCTAGAATCTAGGCTAAACTCAAAGCTGGGTTCATTACTCAATCCGTAACTTATCCATAAAGAGATTGCCGTGGCTGCAAAAAATACACTAATGGCATTTTTACCCTCGCTAAGTTTAACCGTTACACTGCAATATATAGCCCAAATAAACGCCGCTGCGAACGCCATGGAGTAGGGTAATGGATTGTCACTAATATTAGCGGTTAATACTCCTACAGATAAACCACTATTACCTGCAATGCACCATGCAACGCCTAAAAACGCAATCAATATGCTCGGGTATACTAATACGCTTACTTTAGTACGGTTAACAATAATCGATAATAAAATGGTTAACGCTGGCCAAAGGTAGTTAATAATCGCCATTTCCAACGCTTGCTGGCGACTATTTGCAAAGCCGAGGGATAAAGCTAAACATATTTCGTAAATAACAAATATGCTGCCACCAAAGACTAAATAGCGTTTTGGATAATTGCTTAGCTTTGGTACACCCATGACTAACATTAAAAAAATCGCACTGACGCTATAAATTAAAGCGGCACCGCCAATTGGGCTAAATAATTCTGATAAATCACGAATAAAGGCAGTTAAACTGCTCCAAAGTAAAATAGCGAGCACTCCATAAAGGGTGTATTTATGTTCGCTTAATAAAGACATGGTGAATTGCCTGATGAATGATAAAAAAATCAGTCGCGAATGTGACATTATAAAAACAGTGGGGCAATAGGTGGGCTATAAAATTCGACTAAAAGGCTATAAATAGCATTTAAAATCAATAATAAAGTTAAATTTTAGTAAACAAGAGCAGGCCAAATGATGACCTACTCTGAGATGGTTTTTTTATTCAATACCAATAAAGCCGCCAGTTTGATGTGCCCACAGTGCAGCGTAAATGCCGCCTTGGGCAATTAACTCATCGTGACTGCCTTGCTCTACAACACCACCTTCATCAAGCACAATAAGCCTGTCCATTTGTGCAATGGTTGATAATCGGTGTGCAATAGCAATAACCGTTTTGCCTGTCATTAAATCATCTAAGCTTGCTTGAATAGCTGCTTCTACCTCTGAGTCTAAAGCGCTGGTGGCTTCATCAAGTATAAGAATAGGCGCGTTTTTAAGTAACACCCGAGCAATAGCAATCCGCTGGCGTTGCCCGCCCGAGAGGGTTACTCCTCGTTCGCCCACTTGTGCCTCAAAGCCTTTATTGCCTTTGCTGTCTTCTAAATCGTTTATAAAATCGAGCGCTTTGGCTTGTTTGGTCGCATCGAGCATTTCCGCTTCTGTGGCATCGGGTCTGCCGTATAAGATGTTATCTTTTACTGAGCGGTGAAGTAGTGAGGTGTCTTGGGTAACCATAGCGATATAGCGGCGAAGGCTTTCTTGGCTTACATCAGTTATATTTTGGCCATCAATACTAATACAGCCTTTGTCTGTATCGTAAAAACGTAGCAACAAATTAACTAATGTGGATTTACCTGCGCCAGAGCGACCCACTAAGCCAATTTTTTCGCCCGGTTTAATATTTAAGTTTAAATCGTTAATTACTGGGCCTCGGTTATTTTCATTAGCGGCTTTACCATAATTAAAGTGTACATTGTTAAAGTCGATTGCCCCTTGAGTTACTTTTAAACTATCGGCATTTGGCTTGTCATCAACCGCAATCGGGTTTGAAAGGGTGCGCATGCCATCGGCTACGGTACCAATGTTTTCAAATAAGCTGCTAATTTCCCACATTATCCATTGAGCCATACCATTAAGCCTTAACGACAAACTCAATGCTACTGCAATAGCCCCCGCACTAATGGCACTTAACGACCATAAATACAAAGACACCGCTGCCACCGAAAATACCAGTAAATAGTTCAAGCTTTGAATAACCACGTTAAGGCTGGTTACTAAACGCATTTGTTTATATACAGGCTGTAAAAATACGTCCATGCTTTGTTTTGCATATTGCTCTTCGCGTTGGGTGTAAGAAAACAGCTTAATGGTTGAAATATTGGTGTAGCTATCAACAATACGGCCAGTCATTTCTGAGCGTGCATCAGCTTGTGAGCTCGCAATGCTTTTTAATCGTGGTACAAAGTAAATTTGCACGCAAATATATAATGCTAACCACACTAATAACGGCAGCATTAAGCGCCAATCTGAGGCGGCTACTAAAAACACCATTGAGCCAAAATAAACGGCAATGTACATCAATACATCAAGTAACTTAGTGACTGACTCACGCACAGCTAATGAGGTTTGTAACACTTTAGTGGCTATTCGCCCGGCAAATTCATTTTGATAAAAGCTAACACTTTGGCGTAATAAATAACGGTGCGCTAACCAACGTATCGACATCGGATAGTTGCCCAACAGTGCTTGATGTAAAATAGCTGACCTAAAAAATACCACCACAGGCATCACAACCAAAAGCATTAACCCCATTTTTATTAATTCGGATTGTTGCTGCGAAAAAAGTTCTTCAGGGGTGTACTCGCCAAGCCAGTCAACCAGTTGTCCCATGTAACTAAATAAAGACACTTCTAAAATAGCTAATAATGCGGCACTGAGCGACATAAGGACTAATGACAGTTCCATGCCTTTGGTGTAATGGCGGCAAAATGCAAATAAGGTATTAGGAGGCTGAGACGGAGAACGCTCCGGGAACGGTTTAGTCATCCGTTCAAATAATCGATACATATTAGAAGCTTATTAAGTATTTATAGAGGTATCCCACTATACCATTGTAAAGCGCAAAGGCGCAGTGGGAATGAGGTATTTAGCTGTTATCTTAAGTTAAGTTAACGATTTACAGTTTTGTATGACCGGTTTTATTTTTTACCAGCCAGTAAGATATACCTAAGGCTAAAGTCACTAATGCAAGGCCAATAATTTGCTCTGAGGTCACTAATTTTAAATCTAAAACAATAATTTTACGCGCCACAGCCATTAGTGCGGTGGCAATGACCAGCTCAACAGGCAGTGAACTTGAGCCTAAATATAAACGAATATTGGTAAATATTTCTACCGCAATAAGCACCACCATAAAAGCACCAAAGGTTTGCAGAATGTCTTCAATGTTTAATAAAAAGTAAGGGGGAGAGCTCAATCGCATATATAAAACATATACTACATCAGCAATACTCCAAAAAATAACTAGCACCATGAGCACCGCTAATATTTTAATAGCAAAGCGAATCGCGTGATGTAAATACTGCATAAGCGGGTCAACATGATCCTCAGGTAATTCTTCGTGTTTCTTCATATTTTTACAGCACCTTATTATTTTTAAACTGGGTATATAAAATGATAGCTGATTAATCGTGTTTCTCTCTTTAATATACGTACAAAACAGCATAAGTGATTATTTTTATTAAACTAGAAACTGAGCAAGCGATAGCTAAACTAAGCGTGTTAATTAAATGTAATTTAACCTGAGGTTTTTAACGTCTATCTCAAATGCATTGCTGTATACCTGCAGAGCTGTCATTTTAAAAACATCAACAATAAGGATTAAACTGCTATGTCAATTTCACCTTTAAAGTTAGTTACTCGGATTATTAAGTATAGTGCGGTTGCATCTGTTTGTAGCGCGTCATTTTATAGTGTGGCTGCACAAACCACACAACAAGCATCATTGCACAATATTGCAGATCAAATTTCAGCGCAGCGTATTGGAGATGATATTCAAACGTTAGTGGATTTTGGTACCCGCCATACTTTATCTGAAACTAAATCGGATACCCGTGGTATTGGCGCGGCAAGACGCTGGATAAAAAAAGAATTTGAAGCAATTTCGGCACAGTGTGGTGGCTGTTTAGAGATACTAGAAGTAAAACAAACCATCTCGGGTGAAAAGCGCATTCCTGAACCCGTGGAAGTGGTTAACATAATTGCGATTCAGCGCGGTAACACCGATCCTAACCGTATGGTGATGATGTCGGGAGATATAGACTCACGCGTTAGTGATGTTATGGATTTTACTAGCGATTCACCTGGGGCAAACGATAATGCATCAGGGGTTGCCGGTGTGATTGAAGCGGCACGGGTGTTATCGCAATATACATTTAATGGCTCAGTGGTATATGCAGCACTCTCAGGTGAAGAGCAAGGTTTATTTGGCGGTAAAATTTTAACTGCTTACGCACAAAAAAATAACTGGCAGGTTCATGGTGTTTTAAATAACGACATGATTGGTAACATTACCGGCATTAATGGCGTAACCGATAACACCACTGCACGTATTTTTTCTGAAGGTACGCGTGTAGTTGAAACTAAAGAACAAGCCCGTACTCGTCGTTTTACTGGCGGCGAAGTTGACTCAGCGAGCCGTAATTTAGCGCGTTACATAGACACCATTGCTGATAAATACATTGAGAACTTAGATACCATGCTGGTATATAGGCTCGACCGTTTTGCACGAGGCGGGCATCATCGTCCGTTTAATGATGCGGGTTTTGCGGCTGTACGCATTATGGAAACCAACGAGCATTATGATCGCCAACATCAAGACCTGCGCACCGAAAATGGGGTAGTGTACGGTGATACTATTGATGGGGTGGATTTTGATTACGCCGCAAAACTTACCTCGTTAAATGCGGTAAGCCTTGCGTCAATGGCGTGGGCTCCTGCGCCACCAAAAGAGGTGAAAATTAGTGGTGCCGTACGCGCCAGTACCACTCTTTCTTGGCAGCCAACAGAGGATAAAAATGTAGCAGGCTATCGTATATACTGGCGCTATACTAGTGAACCACAATGGCAATACAGTCAATGGGTTGATAAGGTCAGTGAATTTACCCTAAAAAATGTGGTTATTGATAATTACTATTTTGGAGTTGCTAGCGTGAATAAACAGGGTATTGAGTCGCCAGTGGTATTCCCGGGTGCTGTGGGTTCGTTTGATCACAACATAAAGTAAGTGTACTTTGCTTAAAAACCCAGCAAACAGCTGTGAATAAGGTGTTAAGCACGCTATTTATGCTTGCGCCTTATTTGTTATGCCCTTAAAGTGTAAACAAAGAAGTAAAAAGGTTATTAAAATGCAGCAACAAGAACAAAAACCATTAACACCAGAGCAGCAAGCTGAACTTCAGCAACAAGAAATTCAATGGCAGCGCGAATGTTTTCAAAATGCGCAAAAACATTTAGCTGAAAAAGGCATTATGCCTAAAACCTTGCTTGAAAAAGAAAGCCGTTTTTTAGCGCCTTTATGCGCGCTTTGGAAATTTAAAGCGCAAAACGGTAAAAGCTACTGGGTGATCACCGGTCGTTTACCAACTGATCACGCTGAAGCGTCTGCAGCAAAAGATGCACGTGATGCCATGCGTTATTTTTCATTGCAGTGGCAGCTAAAAGCCGACCAAATTATTACCGCGGGTGCGCGAGATAAAACCCAAGCTGATTTTGCAAATTTACTGATTAACCGTGCACATGGTTTATATGAAATGCATGAAAACGAGCAGCTTTGGGCAAAAGAACCCGCTTAATAAATAAAAGTGAATACATTTAAAAAAACCTAACTTAGTGACCTAAGTTAGGTTTTTTTCAGCTATCGCCTTGCAAGAGGCTTAATACGCGCTATCTACTCGTACTGTGTTATTAGTTAAGTAAATAAGGCGAACATTATCCCCTTGGTGAAAACGCATAGCGGGATCGTTGTCTTGTACCACCATAAATTGCTCACCACTTTCTACTTGTATCAGTAATTCAACGAGCTGTGTGTTTTCATAGCGCTGTGTTTGCTGCTGATTATGAGCAACGTTACCACCAATCACCGATCCTAAAATAGTCGCTACAGTTCGACCACTGCCGCCGCCAAACTGGTTACCAATAACACCGCCTAGTAAGGCACCGCCAAAGGTTTTCCAGCCGTTACTTTTGTCTTGTACTAATTGTTGCTCAGTAATAGTGCGCACCGACTTTACTTTACCAAATAGTACTTGCTGTACAGGAACGGCTTTATTTCGTTCGTACTTGGCAAACGTTGGGGCACTTACTACTAATAAAGCGCATAAAATTAAGCTAAGCGTTTTCATAATTCGCTCCAGTTATTACCAACCAAACGTTGATTTTTCACGCGTCTTACGAATTTCAGTTTCGTCAGCCCATTCAACAAGACCGCTTTGCATATCCATTAAACGCATTGTAAATTTGTAGTACACATCGGCTTTATCTGCATTAGATTTAACAATGCTTGATAGGTTACCGTACAGCATATATTGCGCACCAATTTGCTTACCAAAAGCCACAGCAGTACTTGGGTTGACTAAGGCGTCTTCGTTTTGAAATGTAATTTGCTCACGAACCGCCTCTACACGGGTCATATCAACAAATCTAAATTTGCCGCTACGCAGTAATTGAGTAGAGATTGAGTCGGTGATTGATTCTGTATCTATGTGTTCACTGGTTTTATTTTTAATACGCTCTACAAATACCACAGGGCGTGTATTGGCGGTCATAGTACCAACCACAGGCGAACTAAGCAGAGAGTCGGTCATTTGCGAGGCAACTTTTTGTAAGTCTGTAGAGCCAAAGTTTATATCTGTGGTTTCTACGGCTTGGGCATCACCATAGCTGACAACAGCTTTGTTGGCACAGCCTGCAAGTGTCAGTGCCGCTAAGCCTAAAATTGCATAACTAGACAGTGATTTAAATTGTTTATTGATCATCATGATTTCCTTTAATCTTTAAATTCTTGTGCGTCGGTTGAAACTTCTCTTACAGCTAATGAGAAGGTAACGGCATTAGAGCTAGGTGCTAGTCCTGCAAGCTGAGTTTTAGCAAAGCCAAATAATGTTAGGGCTTGCCACGGTGAGTGATTGCCTTTAATAACAAAGCCATCTTTATCAAACCAGTTAAATTGATACTGTAAGTATTGCGACTTTTTATAGGTACTCGCTAAAGTAACCACTACGTCGGTAAGGTTATTTGTTTGACGCGTTTTTACATCACTTATTAAAAGCTTTTTAGCTAATTGTGGATTATTAACATTGAGCTGCTCTTTGTAAGCGTTGGTAGTTTGCTCAACCCCAATACCTGAGGTTACAGGTCGGCTGCTACACGCGCTGAGCATAAACAGCGCAATAACGGGAAGTATGTATTTCATGATGGCTCCTAAAGTTGCACTACATGGGAATTAAAATAGTTATTAACAGAGGTTAGGTAGATTAACGTTAACCCTTGCTTACTAACGGTAAAATTTATTGGCGGTTGCGAGCCAACGTTTAGAGTATTTTCGCCTGCTTTTACTGCGCTGCGGGCAAGGCTGATCTGATTAGGCAGGGTAAGCCAACTACGTGTATCTGCTTGCTCAGATGCAAGATTATACAAATTTGCCAAAATGTTCCCCACATCACCGGCACTGCGCGCAAGCTCTGCACGCATTTTTTCTTTAGCGACAAGACGTAATATTTGCCTTGAAACACGCCCAGCTACTTGCTGCTCTAACGTTTTAGCGGCCAGTGCCTCTAAATGCACTAACGGACTTAATGCTAATACTTGGTTATTAACTTTTATATTATTCACGGCGCTGCTGTAAGCGTTATTTATATAAACGGGCATTGCTAAGCTATAAAAGCGGGCATCCCCCTGCGAAGTATAAATAGGCAATCGCAATTTAAACTCGTGCTGTTTTGGTATTAGGCCTTGTTCAAATAATATAACCACTTCGCCTTGATTTTTATCTATGGTGTTTACTTCACCAAACTGTCGCTTAAATTGTTTGTAGTCATCCGCAAAGCCTTGCTGCTTAGCAAGGCGCAATATATCTTGCTGTAAATACTGATTATTAGGTTGTATTTCGAGTGCTTTTTTATAGTCTATGTAGGCATCATCGCCTTGCTTTGCCGTTTCATATAACAACCCTGATAAGTAAAACGTGTACGCATTTTGAAAGCCATTTTTTACCGAGCGAGTTAAATTATCCATGCCTGGATAGTGTTGCTGTGCTTGAGCAACGGCATTATCAAACTCGCTTTGATTATCGAGTAGTGCATCAACTTGTACTTTATTGGCTCGGCGTATTTCAACTAACGCGCTCTCAATATCATGTTTATAAACATAATTAAGTGCTTTGTAGCTATGCAACATACTCATTTCGTAGGCTGGTGGGATATAACCTATTGCTGAGTCGTTAGTTAACAGCGCATTACTTTGTTCAAGCCCTGCACTTACTTGTATTTTTGCAGCTTGGCGCTTAGATTGCATCTGTTGGTAGACAGTTTCAAAATATGTTTGCGCACTATCTGGATTATTAGCTAAATCAGCAATACGCCCTTGCTCTAATTGGTTCAGTAAATAATTACTGTGGGCTTTACTGTTGGTTTTTATAAGGGTGCGTACATTTTCAATATTATTATTGCTAATAGCTTGCCTAACAGGGGTGGTGTTTGTGGCATAATCATTAAACAAGTCGTTAAAGCCAATAGTGCTGCAACCACTTACAATAAAGCAAAAACTGAAAATTAAAATGTGACGCACACGCACTCCTTTTATCTATTTAATAAGGTTAACACATGGCTTATAAATGTAGGTGTGAAAGATTGTAAAAAAGCGTAGTGTATAAACATTAAAGCTTTATTATTAAAAAATAACCATATTAACGTTTACTACAATGGACGCTAATTTAATCTGTATATAAATACGGTATATATTTATCAACACGTTAGGAATTTATTTGAAAGCCACTCTGTTTACTATTATCGCGTTAGTTGCCTTTGCTGCCAATTCGTTATTGTGTCGCTTAGCATTAGCTCAAGGTTATATTGATGCGTGGAATTTCACTGTTATACGGCTTCTCAGCGGGGCAGTGTGTTTGGCTATTATTATGCTGATCTATACAAACCAATTAAATAAAAAAGCACAATTAAGTAGCTCCGTTATTAACGATATCGGAAGCTGGCGAAGCAGTGTGAGCTTGCTGATATATGCGCTGTGTTTTTCTATAGGTTATATAGAGCTAGATACCGGTATGGGCGCGCTTATTTTATTCTCCGCGGTGCAATTTACCATGATCGGCTGGGGCATCTATAAGCAAGAGCGCTTAACCGCTGTGCAATGGCTTGCATTTATTGTGGCGTTTGTGGCTTTTGTTTATTTAATGCTGCCTTCGCAAACAGCGCCACCGGTAATGGCGGCAGTATTAATGAGCATAAGTGGCGTGGCATGGGGAATATACAGTATTAGAGGCAAAGCGTGTGTGTCACCACTTAGGGCCACTACTTATAACTTTATTCGCAGCTTATTAGTGCTACCTATTTTAATTGTGGTGGGTATGAGCCAGCTTAAATATGTACGTATGGAAGGGGTGTTACTTGCAATAGCCTCAGGTGCCATCGCATCAGGCGTAGGTTATAGTATTTGGTATGTGGCTATGCCTTTATTAAAAAGCACGCATGCAGCTATAGTGCAGTTATGCGTGCCCGTTTTGGCAGCTATTGCAGGAGCGGTGTTTTTATCAGAAACCTTAACTGTGCAATTTATGCTCCCCAGCAGTATCATTTTACTGGCTGTATTGGTTTTTACGTTAAATAAAAAAACTAACACCGCTTAGCAGGTGGGCTCACATTAAGCACAAAGCGTTCATATAAAGCAGGTAAGTGGGTTAAAATAGCGTCTTTACCTAATAAATCACTCTCTTTAATGCAGTTGTGTAATACCTCAACTGACAGGTGCCTCATAAGCTGCTCTGATTGCGCAATGTGGCTAATATGCCAAAGTTCTGGGGCAACACCGCCTAAATCGTGCTGATAAGGCCGATAAAATCCAAATTCTGCTAGGTGGGTGTCTAGCCATTGACTCAGTTCGGCAAAAGGTCCGCCATGCTGATATTCATCGGGGGTTAGTTGCAACACATAATCGTTACTCACTGCGCCTTTATCAAAAATATCTAAGTCAGTGCCTAAATGATGGCGACTTGCCCCTGGCAGTGCAGAGTACAGCATTATGGCGGTACATTTTTCAATATCACTCAGTGAATTTAGTTCAACGGCTTGTTGCGCTTTATTTAACACCACGCGCTTATTTGAAAATTTAGCATTCCAAATAGCCGATTGACGATTAAAATCCCGAAAGCTTGATGCAATACATAAATCAAAGCCAGCGGATGCAGCCGCTGATTGCAGTGCAACAAAGTCGTTGACAATATTGGCATGCAAATAATGGTTTTGTATGGCGACTAGGTGTGCATCACTTTGTCCGGTGATGCATTGTATGAGTTCTTTATTTGCAGTCATTAAGTTAACAGTTGTTCTAATATTTGCTCGTAAATATCTGCCAGCGCGATCAGGTCATCTGTGCTAACACACTCATCAACTTTATGAATTGTGGCGTTACGTGGCCCCAGCTCGATTACTTTAGCGCCGGTTTGAGCAATAAAGCGGCCATCTGATGTCCCACCTGTTGTTTCTAAATTAGTGGTTAAGCCAGTTACTGATTTAATCGCAGCGACGGTAGCATCAACTAACGGACCGTGATCGGTTAAAAACGGTAGGCCATTTACAATCCAATTTAGTTCGTAATTCAAATTGTGTTTTTGTAAAATCGCGTTCACTTTTTGTTGCAGCTGCTGATGAGTAACTTCGGTGCTAAACCTAAAGTTAAATTGTACTTCAAGCTCACCGGGTATCACATTACCGGCACCTGTGCCGCCATTAATATTAGAGATTTGAAAGCTGGTGGCTGGAAAAAAGTCATTACCCATATCCCACACAGTTTGGCTTAACTCGGTTAAAGCTGGCGTGGCTAAGTGAATTGGGTTTTGTGCTAAATGTGGATACGCAACATGACCTTGCACGCCTTTTATAGTTAAAAACCCCGTTAGTGAACCACGGCGGCCATTTTTAACCACATCACCGAGTACATCGCGCGATGAAGGCTCACCAACAAGGCACATATCTATTTTTTCACCGCGCTCTTCTAAAGTATCTATTACGCGGGTAGTGCCGTTGATAAAAGGACCTTCTTCATCTGAGGTAATTAAAAACGAGATAGAGCCTTTATGATCAGGATGCTTGGTTACAAAACGCTCTGTGGCTACAACCATAGCTGCCAGTGAGCCTTTCATATCGGCAGCGCCACGACCATGTAATAAACCGTCTTCAATTAGCCCAGCAAAAGGCGGGTGCTGCCAGTTTTTTTCAGGCCCAGTGGGCACCACATCAGTATGACCGGCAAAACAAAAGTGGGGCGATTGGGTCCCTTTACGTGCCCATGTGTTTAGGGTATCGGTAAAAAATAGCGATTCAATATCAAAGCCAATAGCGCTTAGGCGTTCATTCATCATATGTTGGCAGCCTGCATCTTCAGGGGTAACGGATTCACGCTGAATTAAAGCTTGAGCTAGAGTAATTACTGGGTGAGACATTATTTAAAGATCTCATCGTATTGGGCTGCTTTAAAGCCTAAGTGGTACTGCCCGTTATTAACAAGTACAGGGCGTTTAATCATTGCAGGTTGTTCAACCAATAAATCGATAGCAGTTTGCTTAGTTAAACTTTGCTTTTGCTCATCAGGCAAGGCTCTGTATGTTGTGCCACGTTTATTAACAAGTTGCTCCCAGTCAATATGCTCTGCAAAATCGCTGACCATACTGTGATTAACGCCGTCTTTACGATAGTCATGAAAAGTGAATGCGATGTCATTATCGCTTAAGTATTTTTTTGCTTTTTTAATAGTGTCGCAGTTGCTAATGCCATAGAGAGTGATCATAAATCTACTTCTTTTTGATAATAGTTAATAAGGTATCTACACCAGCATTGACCTGCGGGTGAGAATAATGAAAAGTGCCTAAGTCGTGGCCATTGAGTATGATAAGGCTAGCTAAAATAGGCGCATCGAGTTCACGCAAATCAAAGTAAGCGAGGCGCTGTCCTTTGGTTATTTTGCTGCCATTAAGCTGAGCAATATGAGTATGCGTGAGAGTTTGAGAATCAGGCACGGCTAAGTTTATTAATACTTTTAAGCCATTTTTAGCTTTTAGAATAAATTCGCACCCGCCGCTTTTAACTTGCAATAAAGTGCCATTAAATGGCGCTAACACTTTATGGCTGGTTAAGCTGACAATAATCCCTGGCCCCAAAGTTCCAAAGCGGAAAAAAGCTTCAGGATGCGCGTCCATCTGCATAACTTTGCCACTGAATGGGCTAGTTATTTGTATCGCGCTTCGGCCAATTTTATTTTTAGTTAAATAGCTAACGTCTTCAGATTTCATTATTAATTAAGTTACCACATTGTAGCCATCGGCTCTAAGAGCAGCCATCGCTTTGTTGACTGTTTGCTTTTTTACTAAGATATAGTCGGTGTCATAGGTTGAAATTGAAAAAATTGACACGCCAGCTCTTGCTAATACTCCTGAAATATTTGCCATAATACCGGTTAACGAAAACCCTAAGGGGCCAATTACTTCTAATGCTTGCCAATTCGATTCTGTATCTTGGCTATCAATTATAAAGTCATCAGGGCAAACGACCGAGAGTTCATCGTGCGTTTTTGAAATAAAAAATAATGGTTGCTTTAACAGGGCAGGAGGGATGTCGGCATCAAGCGCTAAACTATGAATTGATAAAACAGTGCTGTGTAATTGTAGTGTTTGTTTTGACATAAAACCCATCCCTAGCAGCAAGATAATAGCTTTATAGTATAGAGTATTGAATCTAAGTTAAAGGCCCAAACTGAGCCGTTGTTAAAGTTTTTATTAATTAAAAAATAATTGTCCACAATTTCTGTGGATAAGCTTGGGGGTTGTAAGGTATAAATAGCCTAACCTATTAATAAGTAATTAAAAAATGGCTAGGCTATAAAAAGGACATGTTAGTTAAAGGGGTTAATTAAGTGCCTCAGCTTGCGCTGCTTGAATGGCAGTTAAAGCAATGGTATATACTATGTCGTCAACTAATGCGCCACGGCTTAAGTCGTTAACTGGTTTACGCATCCCTTGCAGCATCGGACCGATACTGATCAAATCAGCGCTTCGTTGTACCGCTTTATAGGTGGTGTTGCCAGTATTTAAATCAGGGAATATAAACACTGTTGCTTTACCTGCAACAGGGCTGTTAGGTGCCTTTTTAATCGCTACACTTTCCATAATCGCTGCATCATACTGTAATGGGCCATCTATAATTAAATCAGGGCGCTTTTGCTGGGCAAGCTTAGTTGCCGCTCGCACTTTTTCTACATCAGCCCCACTGCCTGAATCACCGGTGCTGTAACTTATCATGGCTACACGAGGTTCAATACCAAATGCTGCTGCTGAATCGGCAGATTGAATTGCAATGTCGGCTAGTTGTTCAGCATTAGGATCGGGATTAATAGCACAATCACCATAAACCAAAACCTGATCAGGCAATAGCATAAAGAATACAGAAGACACTAATGATGAACCTGGCGCGGTTTTGATTAACTGTAGCGGTGGGCGAATGGTATTGGCAGTGGTGTTTACCGCACCCGATACCAGACCATCGACTTTACCTTGCTCTAGCATCATGGTGCCAAGTACTACGTGATCTTGTAGTTGCTCTTTGGCTATTACGTCAGTAAGGCCTTTATTTTTACGGATTTCCACCATAGGTGCTACGTAATCATTTATGATACTGCTTGGCTCAATTACGGTTACATGCTCGTTAAGCTCAATGCCTTGCTGCTCGGCTATACGTAGTATTTCATCACGATCACCTAATAAAATTGTTTTAGCAATGCCACGCTGGCCACAAATAGCGGCTGCTTTAATGGTTCTAGGTTCGTTACCTTCAGGCAATACAATTGTTTTTTCGGCTTTACGAGCTTTTTCAGTTAATAAATACCTAAAGGCAGGAGGGGATAGTTTTCGGGTTTTCCCCACACTTTTAGCTAAGCTGTCTAACCAATCAGAATCTATATACTCTGCGTTATGATCTTTTACCTTTTCAATGCGCTGTTCATCATCGCTTGGCACTTCTAGGTTAAAGTTATGCAGCAATAATGAGGTGCGCCAAGTGTCGCCTTCGGTTGCTAAAATAGGCAGCCCTGTTTGCATGGCTTGTTCGCACAGCGCCATGATGCGCGGCTCAGGCTCAAAGCCACCGGTGAGCAAAATAGCGCCTAGTTTAGTACCATTCATGGCAGACAAGCAGGCTGCAACCAATATATCTGAACGATCGCCTGGGGTGACCAATAACGCACCTGGGGTAAAATAATTTAGAATATTTGATACCGTGCGGGCGCAAAAAGTAATGCGTCTTAGTCGACGATGCACCATGTCGCCTTCGTTAATAATAGTGGCTTTTAAATAGGCACTTAAATCTTTAACGCGCGGCGCTACCAGCTCAAAATCCCACGGAATGGCACCAAGTAACATAAAAGGATTTTTTCTAAAAATAGGTAAAGAGGCCAGACGGTTAAGCTCGTTATCCAGTGCTTCTGGCTTGTAAGTATCGACTAAATCAGCGCGAGCGCGACCTTCTTCATCTAGAGGGGCATTTACTTTATTGAAAATACAACCCAGCACACGAGGGTGATCTATGCCACCGTAATTTCCAGCAGCAATTTCAAGGCGATCTTCAATCTGGGTAATACTGTAATTCCCAGGGGTAAGCACAAATACGATATCGGCCCCTAAGGTTTGTGCAATTTCACGGTTTATGCGTCCCGCATAAGGTTGGCGTCGAGTAGGCACCATTCCTTCTATTATAGCCACTTCGTCATCGTTGATCTTACTTTGAAAACGCTCAACAATTTCCTCTAATAAGTCGTCACCTTTACCATCACCAATCATTTGCTCTGCGTAATCGAGTGCAAACGGTGTTGGCGGCTTAATTGGTGAGCCTTGAGTGACAATTTGGGTCGATTTTTCAGGGCCAGTTTCACCTGCACGCGGCTGGGCGATAGGTTTGAAAAAATTAACCTTAACCGTCTTTTGTTCCAGCGCTCTTACTAAACCAACTGATACTGAGGTTAAACCTACCCCTGTAGAGATAGGAACCAACATAATACGACGAGCCATATTATAACTCCTTGGTGATGTTTGCGGCGTCGAGTGCAATAACCCATTCTTCGTTGGTAGGCATAACCACCGCTTTGCTTGTTGAATTTGCAGCGCTAATTAATCCAGCTTGGCCAAACCGTGCATCAAGGTTTGCTTGAGGGTCTAAATTGATACCTAAAAAGGCTAACTGTGTAAGTACTTTTTCGCGAATAATATCGGAATTCTCGCCAATCCCACCGGTAAAAATAAGCGCATCTAATTTTTGCAGCGGTACCATGTAGGCAGCTATTTGTTTTGCTAAGCGGTAGCAAAACATATCAAGTGCCAGCATGGCTTGCGAGTTGCCAGCAATGGCAGCCTCTTCAATAGTACGGCAATCGTTTGATAGCTCGCTTATTCCTAATAAGCCACTTTTTTGATTTAGCAGGTCATCAATTTGCTGTGCGGTGTAATCAAGTTGGGTCGTTAAAAAGTTAAATAGCCCTGGGTCAATGTCGCCACAACGGGTACCCATCACAAGTCCTTCAAGCGGGGTTAAGCCCATGCTAGTGTCGACACTTTTACCGTTTTTAATCGCACACACAGAGCAGCCATTGCCTAAGTGGGCGCTAATAAAGTTACTTTCTTCAACAGGTAAAGACAACATTTTAGCGGTTTGACCTGCTACATAAAAATGGCTAGTGCCATGAAATCCATAGCGTCTAACCCCAAAGTCGTTATAAAGCTTATAAGGAAGGGCATACAAATAAGCAACCTCATCCATAGTTTGATGAAATGCGGTATCAAACACAGCTATTTGTGGTAAATCTTTAAATGATGCTTGTGCTGATGAAATACCTAGTAAATTAGCGTGACCATGTAATGGGGCCAGTGTGGCTGCTTGGGTAATACCTGCAATGACGTTTTCGTCAATTAAAACTGATTGGGTAAAGTGCTCACCGCCATGTACAACACGATGACCCACTGCCACTAATTGCTCGTCGAGGTTGTGATCTTTTATCAAATCAACCAGCGTATCAATTGCATGGGCATGTGCCTGGTTAGCAGCAAGCTTAATAGTGGTTTTTTCTCCCTTAAACTTATATTTAATTGAGGGAGCATCATCACCTAGGCGCTCAGCTAAACCTGATATGATGTCGTTTCCTGTGTTTGCATCAATAATCGCAAACTTTAGACTTGAGCTTCCACAATTGAGTACCAAAACGTGGTTTGGATTATTTGGGAGTGTTGGCATAGATTCATTTTCCATTTAAGTATTAATCAGTACACTTGGTTGATGTATAAGCCTTTGTGGCTTAAATAAGTGTAGACTAAAGTGTAGTAGACTTTATTAAAAGGGCTTTGTGAAATTCTTTCGATAATTTATGCTTTTTGTGAGTTTTACTAATGAAATTGAGCATTTTTACCGATAAAGTGAAAGCAGCGATAATTGTGTTACACTTTTATAAGTATTACGTTTGTTTAAGTGTTACAAACCGTGACTATGAGGATTTATTAATGCAAAAAAGTGTGATGTCGCAAGTTCAATTAGGGCGTTCTTATGCTAAAACATGGCCAATGCGAAAAGAGGTTGCGCCATTATTTGCAGAATTTAAAGTGATCAGAGCCACAGAGCTTGCGATTACAGTTATGCCAATATTAGCCATGCTGACCCTGTTTTTTCAGATTAATTATTTAGGCTCGGATTTTCTGCCCCAAGCGATTGCCAGTAGTCTGTTTTTTATCTCGTTGCCATTACAAGGGCTTTTATGGTTGGGTAAACGTGCGCAAACTGAATTAGAGCCTGCTATGCAGCAATGGTATAACGAGTTATTTGCAAAAATGGTTGCTAACGGTTACGTCGCGCAAATGGGAAAAAACAAGCCCCGCTATTTGGAGCTTGCCGAATTACTAAAAGATATGTTCGATAAAATGGATAAAACGTTTACTAAAGAGCAGTTTTAGTAAATTGCGTAATGTAAAATGACAATGTGACGCTATGCTGTTGTTTTTGCTCAAGTGCTTGCCAATGTTCTGGTCTAAACTTCCACGCAAATGGCGTCATCATAATTAAGTTCTTAACATCGTTAAATGTAAGCGATACCTGCTCTGTGATTAATTGTTGCGATGTATTTTCAAAGCCCGCAGGTGCTGCTATTCCAGTGTGTTCGTTTACGTTGCTATAAATATAATCTTTTAGTTCTTTCAAATGAGTTGGGCCTGGGCTTGCCACAATTAAGCAACCATTATCTTTGACCAGACGTGCAAGTTCACTGTCAAATAAAGGCGCAAATACACTAACCAAAACGTCAGCAAGGTGATCATCAAAAGGCGCTTGGCTAATTGAGGCAACACTAAAATGGCATTGTTTGTAACGTTTTGCCGCATATTTTACTGCCGACTTTGATATATCCACACCGTATACGCTAGCCTGGCTGTTGTTAGCAATAGCATGAGTATAAAACCCTTCACCACACCCCAAATCAATTACTATTTCAGCATTAAGTGGCTTTACCATATTGGCTAAAGCAGTTTGTAAAAAGCCATAATAACCTTGTTCTAAAAATGAGCGCCTAGCTTGCACCATTTCCAACGAATCGCCAGGCTGTTTAGAGTTTTTGTTTTGCACAGGGAGTAAGTTTACGTAGCCTTCTTTAGCAAAATCGAAGCTGTGATTGTTATCGCATCGTAATGTTTTATCATTAAGTGCTAGTGGCTGTTTACAAATAGGGCAATGGTAATGAAGACTCATGAGCCTAAATAGTCCTTATCAAAAAAAGTTTTTACCCAATGTGGGCGATAGGTGATCAGTACAGTGATTGCCATACCGTTTAGCATAGCTTCAGGAAAGGCCAAAATAGGACTTAGGTAAATATAATTCTCGCTCAGCTGATGCCAACTATATTCACCTATTGTGTAATAAAAAGCGCCACCGAGTATAATGTTAATAAAGGCAACGACACCCGCTGTTAAAAAGCTACAAACAAATATATAGATAAAAAAATGCCGTGCTAAATAGTGATAACACACAATAAAAACTAAATAGCTGAATAACACCGGTATAAACGCACTAATGATGAGTTTTAACGCGACTAATTCAGGTGTTATTTGTCCAAAAGCAGTTAAAAGCGCTGTTGCGAGTACACAACTTAATATAGCAAGACGCCAACCTAATGTTAGGGTAACTGCGGTAATGCCTAAAATATGCAGATCGAGACCGGGTAAAATACCGGCCTTTATACGCCATAACAAAGCGAGTACCAGTGCACAGGCAAACACACCTGATTGTCTTGCTGGGGTATTAAATAAATTACTGTATGTTGATTTGTTAACGCTTAAAAAGCCGATAACGATGACAACAATCCACAGTAACCCTTGCAACTGCACGCTTAACATAATTATTAACTAAACTCTGACCAAATAGGCGCATGATCTGATGGTTTATCGATAGCGCGCAATTCATAATCTATGCCTGTGTCGATACAGCGAGCTGCTAAATCATGCGTTGCTAGTACCACATCAATTCGTAGGCCGCGGTTATCAACAAATCCTTTTGAACGATAGTCAAACCAAGAATATTGGTCGTTAATTTCTGGGTTTTGTTCTCTAAAGGTGTCTTTAAAACCCCAATTTAATAAGGTAGCAAGCCATTCACGCTCAACAGGTTGAAATGAACATTTACCCGTTTTTAACCACCGTTTTGCATTTACCTCGCCAATGCCAATATCTAAATCGGTTGGTGAGATATTAATGTCACCCATAACAATTACATCTTGATCAGGGGTGAAATGGCCATTCAGATGGGTCATTAGATCTTTATAAAATTGACGTTTGTAGGGGAACTTAGTTTCGTGATTAATGTTATCGCCTTGTGGGAAATAGCCATTCATTACATGTAAGTCGCGGCCATTCTCTTGTTCTACAGTGACGCTAATCATACGCTTTTGCGAGTCATCGGTGTCAGTAGTGAAGCCTTTTAATACCGATTTAGGCTCTTTTTTGCATAACATTGCCACGCCGTAATGCGCTTTTTGCCCATGAAAATAAACGTGGTAACCCATCTTTTGTACATCGTCTAGCGGAAACGCTTCATCATGTACCTTGATCTCTTGAAGACCAATAATATCTGGCTGGTGTTTATCAATAATAGCTTGTAACTGGTGTAGTCGAGCACGCAGACCATTGATATTAAAAGAAATCACTTTCATAAAGTTAACCTTCAAATTTATTTTTTCTATTCGTCAAATTGTATCAGCATTTAGAGCGACATAACATGACTGAAATGAGAAAATAACTGCACAATTGTTGATCAATTACTGTTTAATGTTTAAACATTGTAAATGCATTATTAAATAATAAAATAAATAAAATATTCAATTGATATGTTAAAAGTTGTCTATATAATGCGCAAAAATCGTTTGTTTAACTCGTTCAAATAGGACTACATGATGAAAACTCAATTACTTTTAGCTGCCTCTCTTTTTGTTTCTGTTACCGCTTCTGCACAAAGCAATGCGTATTACAGCAAAGACAATAAATTAGAGTCAAACTTATGCGTAGTAAGCGCCAATGAAGGTTTTTCAGCTGCACGTAAAATGGCAGCAAAGCATGGTATATACTTATCTCGTTATTCAAAAAGTATCCTATGTAACGGTCAAGACATTCGCGATATTGCAAAACAACAAACTGCAGCACAGCCTGCAGCATCAAAAGTTGAAGTATTTGCAAAAGATTCACATCAAGAAACACAGTTATGTATAACTGCATTAAAGCAAGGCTTACAACCAGTGCGTAAGCAAATTGGTAACTTAAACACATTAAAGTGTAATGGCCAAAACGTAACTGATTTTGTGAAGCGTTACCAAAACGCTGCAATCTAAATTACTGTATTTAATATATAAAAAGCTCGGTTTTTACCGAGCTTTTTTTTGTAAAAATTACCTATGTAGTTTGGAAAAATTGCATTATTGAATATCGCAATAGAAGTTTTTTTTGTTTAATTGTCTGATTTTAATGGTTTATTTTTTTTGGCATCGTATTTGTATCACTAGAATTGAAATTTATTAATACAAGGATACGTCTGATGAAAAAATTAACGATAGCTTCTACTGTTTTAGCCGCATTGAGTTTAGCAGCTTGTTCTTCAAATCAAGGTTTAGAAAAAATCGACAGTGATTTTGCAAGCTTAGATAACGACAGCGATGGCTTTATTTCTAAAACAGAAGCCGACGATGATAGTATTTGGCAGCACTTTTCAAACATAGATACAAATATGGATAATCAAATAAGCCGTAATGAATATGATGCTTATATGCAGCTAAATGCTGGAAAAGTTGCTACAGATAGTGAAGTGAGTGAGTCTGCATTTAAAGCTGATATTGCTAAGTTTGATAAAATAGAAAATGATTTTAAAAGCTTAGATAATGATAGCAATGGTTTTATTTCAGTTACTGAAGCTGATGACGATGATATATCAAATCATTTTGGTTACATGGATCGTAATAAAGATAAACAAATAAGCAAAAAAGAGTTCAACAGCTATATTCAAAAGCATGGTGATTCTGTTGCAGAGGATGATGCACTTGAGCAATTTAACAACAGTTAAATTACGTTACTGAATGTACTTGATATCAAGCCAGTGTTTTTCACTGGCTTTTTTATGCCTATGAAACGTTATTTTGTTAATATATTTTCCTAGTTTGTGATTGTTCTGTCATAATAGATGGCTGTGTGTTTTTATTAACTTAAGAGTGATTATGGTAGGTCGGCGAATTAGTGATGAACAATTAATTGAAATCATTGAAGCGGCGATTTTTGTGGCAGATAAGCCCGTATCAAAACGTCATCTTAAGGACACGGTTTTAAACGATTTAGCAATTTCTATGGCGCGCATTAACGATGCTGTAGAGGCAATTCAAGTTCATTATCAAACCCGAGGTATACGCTTAGTTGAGGTAGGCAGTGGGTATCGTTTTCAAGCGTGTAGCAGTTTAAGCCCATGGTTGAGTAATTTATGGCAAGAACGCGCTCCTAAGTATTCGCGAGCTTTACTCGAAACCTTGTCGCTAATTGCATATAAACAACCTATTACCCGTGGTGAAATTGAGCAAGTACGGGGCGTAGCAACAGGCTCAAATATTATTAAAACTCTGCTTGAAAGAGAGTGGGTTAAAGTAGTTGGGCATAAAGAAGTACCTGGGAAACCGGCACTTTATGCAACGACTAAACAATTTTTAGATTATTTTTCAATAACCGGACTTCATGATTTACCTGCATTGCCAGAGCAACAGCAAAGTAAAATTACCCAGTTATTAAGTGATCCTTCTGTGAGAGAACCATCCAAATGAGTATACAAGGTGAAAAGTTACAAAAAGTCCTAGCCCGCGCAGGTGTAGGTTCACGCCGCGAAATGGAAAAATACATTGACGCTAATCGTGTGAGTGTAAACGGTAAAGTAGCTAAGTTAGGCGACAGGGTTGAAGAAACCGATTTAATTCGTGTTGACGGCCACACTGTTAAAATTGAAGAAAAAGCTGACAGAATTTGCCGCGTAATTATGTACAACAAACCAGAGGGCGAACTAAGTACTCGTAAAGATCCAGAAGGTCGTCGTACTGTATTCGACCGTTTGCCACGTATAGATGGCGATCGTTGGATAGCGGTAGGGCGATTAGATGTGAATACTTCAGGGTTGATGCTTTTTACCAATGATGGTGAATTAGCAAATCGCTTAATGCACCCGAGCTACGAAGTTGAACGCGAATATTCAGCTCGTGTATTTGGTGAAGTGACTGACGAAACAATGAAAAACTTACTTCGCGGTGTAGAACTTGAAGATGGTCCGGCTAAATTTACCGGTATTAAGCCTATGGGCGGTGAAGGCATTAACCGCTGGTACAACGTAACTCTTAACGAAGGTCGTAATCGTGAAGTTCGTCGTTTATGGCAATCACAAGATGTGGAAGTGTCACGTCTAATTCGTATACGTTACGGTAAATTAGAGCTTGATAAGCGTGTACCACAAGGTGGTTGGATTGAGTACGATTTAGACACAGTTAACTATTTACGTAAAACAGTTAAACTTGGTAAAGAAACGCAAACTAAGCTGTCGGTTATCCCTGAAAAACGTAAAGATAAACGCGCGAAAATAAATCAAATTCGTAAGGCGGTTAAAAAGCATAATCAACGTGTAAAACCGACTAAACGTAAGTAATTACGTTACTAATAAAACAATAAAGCCGCTTTTCATAGCGGCTTTTTTACGTTTAAAACTAAATATTATTTTTTAACCTGTGCGTCTAACGATTGGCCATTGATATCTTTTGAGTCGTCGCTCATTAAATACAGATAAGTTGGCATTAAATCTTCAGGTGTCGCAAGTAAATCACGATCCTCACCTGGGAATGCACTTGCACGCATTGATGTACGGGTTGCGCCTGGGTTAATACAGTTAACACGGATTGGCGTTTTTTCAACTTCACACGCCCATGTTTGCATCATACCTTCTACTGCAAATTTAGAAATTGCATAAGGTCCCCAAAACTCTCTTCCTTTACGACCGACACCCGATGAGGTAAATACCACTGAGGCACTTTTTGATTTACGCATGACAGGGAATAGCGCTTTAGTGATCATCGCTTGTGCGGTGACGTTTACTTTCATCACATTTTCGAATGTTGATGAACAAAAATGCTCTAACGGCCCTAAAGTACCTAAAATACCCGCGTTATTTAATAGTCCATCAAGGCGGCCAAATTGACTTTCGATTGTTGCGGCTAAATCTCGATAGTTCTGTTTAGTTGCACCTTTTAAGTCCATAGGCACAATCGCTGGCTGTGGATAGCCTGCATTGACGATTTCGTCATACACACATTCTAGTTTATTAGTTGTTTTCCCTAATAAAATAACGGTTGCACCATGTTTAGCATAGGTAATAGCTGCGACACGGCCGATACCATCACCTGCGCCTGTGATCAAAATTACTTTGTCTTTAAGTGCGTTTTCAGTTGCTTGATAGGTATGCATAAAAGTACCAATGTTTAAATTTTTTTTGATTTTAACATAGCAAATCGACAAGTAATCGAATTTATTACAAATTTAGGTGGCGAAACTAGAAAGTTTACGTTAAGTTTAACTGGTCTAATGTCTCATTAATATACTGGCTACATTATTTTAACTTAATTACACTGACTATAAACACACTATAAAAATAAGATTTGTGCGGAGAACACTATGAAAAAAATGCTACTCTCGCTCTCAGTTGCAGCTGCATTAGCAGGCTGTGGCGGCGGAGAAACGTTAGAAGATGTTAAAAACGATTCGGTTACAGTTATTCCAAAAGCTACGGTAAAGTTTGACCCTGCAAATGGTGTAATTTCGGTTCCTAATGATTTATTGATGAGTGGTACGCTTGATGGCACACTCAATATTCCTGGGGAATTAAATGACGAGAATGTTTCTATCTCTCGAGCTGAATATGCAGATCCGCAACTAGCAATAGGCGCACTTGATGGCTGGTCTACTCAAGTACCATTCAAAATTGATCTAACCTTTCCACCGGGCATTAGCCTTGATCAAACGTCTGCAGCTTCACCAGGCTCTGTACGTATTTTTGAAGTGATCATGGGTGCAAGCTTAACTGATGCCGAATGTTCGCAAGCCCCAGCCGGTGCAGCATGTAAATTAGTAGGCGAATTGACCTTTGGCGTGGATTTTGTAACCCAGGCTTCTGGTGATGCAGTAGCTATTGTCCCACTTAAGCCTTTTAAAGCCGGTAGTTCATACATTAATGTATTAACAACTGGACTGAAAGATTCGGAAGGTCGCTCCATTGAACCATCTTCAACATATGCCACTGTTAAACAAGAAGCGCCTTTAGTAACGCCATCACAACTTGCGCTGCAAGGAGCTGTGAATAGTTATGAAAACGTAGTAGTAAGCTCTGGTGATATTACAAAAGACGATATTATTTTTTCTGCTGCCATGACAATGCAATCAGCAGGCCCAGTGCTTGGCACGATTAAAAAGGTTTTAGCAGCAAGCTTAACAGAGCCAACAATTCCAACGCCTGCGTTGCAAATTCCAACTCAGCCTATGGCTAACGTACAACAAGCTTTTGCATTGCAGGGGGTGACTGTACCTGACGTGTTCCAAGCTGCGCAATATCAAAAAGGCAGCATTCAATTACCTATGTATTTAGGCACGCCTGAAGGTAAAGAGATCAGTGATTTAAACGATACTTACTGGCAAGGTATGTGTGATAGTGCTGTCGCTATTTTAGGCTATAAAGCGCAAGCTGGTGAAGCGTTCCCAACCGATCCTATTAGCACTAACGATGCAATGTGTGCTGCTTTAAGTGATGGACAGCTTCGTGATTTAGGTCTTGATAGCACTAAACACTTAACTAAATATAACTCACTTCCTAAAGTGCAAAGTATGGCTAATGTGCCAGTGCAAATTACTAAACCTATATTACCCGTTGTTAATAATATAAGAACAACACAGCTAAATTTACCTGCTATTAATATGCCAGCAGGTGGTTGGCCAGTAGTGATTATGCAACACGGTATAACCACACAAAAAGAAAGCATGTTAACACTAACAGCGCAGCTTTCACTGCAAGGGTTTGCCACAGTTGCAATTGATCACCCTCGTCATGGCGAGCGTGGTGTAGACGTTGATTTAGACGGTAACGATGACTTTAACGCAACTTCGGGAAAAGGCTCTGTACTTAGTTACATGAACTTGAATTCGTTATTGGTAGCTAGAGATAGCTTGCGTCAGTCAAGTGCTGACTTACTTGGTTTACGTTTAGGCTTAAACTTCAGTGGTGATAGTTCACTAAATTCCACTGATGTATCTTACATTGGCCATTCACTGGGCTCAATTGTAGCACCTGCATTTATCGCACAAGCGAATAGCCCATTGGTCGACCAAGTAGATCCATTGTTTAAGGTTAACGCTGTAGCATTAGCAAGTGGCGGCGGCGGTATTGCTAGCTTCTTGTTAGAATCAGCAGCGTTTGGTCCATTTATTCAAGGCTCTGTACTTTCTAAAGCTGGAACTGCTGAATCGATAGAGTTTAAGGCATTCAGAGATGGCCCCGCTGTTTCTAACTGTGGTGAGTCAGCGCAAACGCAAGCAAGTATCTCATGTGGCTTTACTGAGTTTGCAAAAGCACTAACGATGGCGGGAGAAACTGATAAACTTGCTAATATCAAGGGCGTGATGACGCAGTTTGTATTTGCAGCTCAAACAGCATTAGATAGTGGCGACCCAACCAACTATGCAGCAACGGTTAAAGCACTAGAAACACCTGTATACATGAACGTAGTGGTAGGTGATGGCACAGATAATAACAAGCCAGATCAAGTTATTCCGCCGATGACTGCCAATAACCCAATTGCAGGTACTGTCCCTTTGGCTAACTTTATGGGGTTAGACACGGTGAGTACCACTCAAGCGCCAACAGAAATGGGCTCTAGCTATTTAGTTAAATTTAATACCGGCCATCATGGGTCAATATTAACGCCAGCACAAGATGAAGGTGAGTCGTCTACAGTTGCGGGTAGTGCAGCTGCGAATGCTGAAATGCAATTGCAGGTTGCTACTTACCTAGCTTCAAGAGGGCGCCTTTTAATGGTGCAAAACACTGAGGTTGTGACGAATTAATAATCAACCATTCAATTAAGTACTAAAAGCCACTGTATAGTGGCTTTTTTTTATTTTAAAGCATGCTAAATTGACTGAAATTTATAAACGGAGAACACAGTTGGAATTTTTATACGAGTACGGTTTGTTTTTTGCTAAAACCATTACCTTTGTTATTGCTATCGCTGTCATTTTGACCTTAATTGTAAGCTCGGCTGTTAAGCCAAAAGCAAAAAAAGGTGAGGTAGAAATAGATGACTTATCAGAGCAGCTTACTAATATAAAAGAAAGCTTTTTAAATAATACGCTAGGTAAAAAAGCGCTAAAAGCCTATCAAAAGCAACAAAAAATAGAGCAAAAAAAAGCTGAAAAAGAAGAGCCTAAATCACGACTCTATGTTATTGACTTTAACGGAAGCATGGATGCACATGAAGTAGAGAGTTTACGCGAAGAAGTGACTGCGATTATTTCAATCGCGGACCCTAAAAAGGACAAAGTGTTAGTTCGTCTTGAAAGTGGTGGCGGCGTTGTGCATGGCTATGGTTTAGCTGCATCACAACTACAACGTTTTAAGTCAGCTGGTATTGAGTTAACCGTATCAATAGACAAAGTCGCTGCCAGTGGTGGCTACATGATGGCTTGTGTGGCTGATCATATTATTGCAGCGCCGTTCGCAATTGTTGGCTCTATTGGTGTTATTGCACAAATTCCAAACTTTAATAAAATATTAAAGAAGAACGATGTTGATTTTGAACAAATTACGGCGGGCGAATTTAAACGTACGCTAACGTTATTTGGTGAAAATACCGATAAAGCCCGTGAAAAGTTTCGTGAAGAGATAGAGCAAACTCATGCATTGTTTAAAACGTTTGTAAGCACACAGCGTCCCAGTTTGAACATGGACTTAGTGGCAACGGGTGAACATTGGTTTGCAACCCAAGCAATTGAAAAAGGGTTGGTTGATACTATTAAAACCAGTGATGATGCATTGTTAGAGCAGCAACATCAGCATCAAATATACAAGGTTCAATACAAAATTAAAAAAGGTTTAAGTGATAAGCTTGCAATAGGGCTTAGCCATGGAGTGAATAAAGCAGGTGTAAGTTTAATGTCAAAATTTAAGGCGTTAAATCCCTAATAACAAAACTCAATAAAAAAGCCTTGTTACTTAAAGTAGCAAGGCTTTTTTTATAACTAACAAGAGAAGCGGTTAGTCAATTGACTTGTGATAGTCTTCTAAGTCTTTAGCTGCATTAGGGTCATTGAAGATACTTTCATCTAGCTCACCCTCACTTTTAGCAACTACACAGGTTACCATACAGTCACCTGTTACATTTACTGCGGTACGGGTCATATCAAGTAGTCTATCAACACCTATTATAATTGCGATGCCTTCAACCGGTAGGCCTACTTGGTTTAGTACCATAGCCAGCATAATTAAGCCAACACCAGGAACACCCGCCGTGCCAACCGAGGCAAGCGTTGCTGTTAGTATTACCATTAAGTAATCAGAAATAGTTAAATCAACACTAAATACTTGAGCAATAAATACCGTAGCCACACCCTGCATAATTGCAGTGCCATCCATATTAATGGTTGCGCCTAATGGAATAGTAAATGAGGCCACTGAGTTATTAGCGCCTAGCTTCTTAGTTGCAGTCTCAAGTGTGATAGGCATAGTTGCGCTTGAACTTGAGGTACTAAAAGCAAATAAACAGGTGTGTTTCATTTTAGCTAAGAAAGTGAGCGGGTTTAGGCCTGTAAGTATTTTTAGCAGTAGGGTGTAGTTTACGAATGCATGCAATAACAGGGCTAAAACAACGACGCCAAAGTACTTAGCTAAGCTTACAATTAAGTTAAGCTCGATAGTAGTAAATAACTTAGCCATTAAGAAGAATACGCCGTAAGGGGCAATATTCATTAACAAAGTAACTAGTTTTAAGATAACCGTGTTTAAGTCTTCAAATACCGTTGCTACACGTTTACCTGCTTTACCGCTAAGCGCCATTGCAATACCAAATAATAAAGCAAATACAATAACTTGTAGCATATTACCTTTTGCCATTGCTTCAAAAGGATTGGTAGGGAACATATCAATAATAACGCGAGCTAAAGTTGGCGCTTCTTTTGCGTCGTAGCTTGCTTGAGAAGGAAGCCCAATCCCTTCACCTGGATTAAATAGTAACGCCAGTGTAATTGCCACTGTAATAGCTATCGCTGTGGTAACCAAATATAGGCCAATCGACTTTCCACCTAAACGGCCTAATTTTTTAGGATCGCTTAAACTACAAGTACCACACACAAGCGATACAAATACGAGGGGAACAACTAGCATTTTTAAACTAGCTATAAATATTTGCCCACCTACATGAAAAAGGCCATCAACAAAAAAGGCTTTAATTGGCAAAGAGAATAACCCAAGAGGGATTAGGTAATCGTCTTCACCAGCTAATATAGCCTGAAATATAAAGCCTACTGCAACACCAAGCACCATACCAATCATGATGCGAGTAGTTAAACTCATTGAACGGATTTTAGACATATTTCCAATCTATTTTTTATAAATTTGGCATAGACTAACAGCATGTAATTTTTTTTACAGGAAAAACGTCAACTTTTTAAAAATTTTTATCGCAAAAAGAAGTAAAAATCTGAGATTTTAGACTAAGTTATAAGTTAACATTAAGTAAATAAGTTTAACTTAGTAATAGCGCATTGGAGAAACATATGCCTTTAACCCGTTTGCTTAGCATTATATTGCTCAGCTCATTACTCATTGCTTGTGGCGGTGGTGGCTCACTTGAGAAAGAGACAGGAACCGTTGGTGGGGATACTGGAGGCGACAATGCCGTACTAGATACCCAAGTTGAACTTAATTTTGAAGATCGAATCGTTACCGCTAACAATCCGCTTGAGGTCGTTGCGACTGTAACTGACAGTGATGGACAGCCTGTTGTTCGTCAAGAAGTTAGTTTTACTACAACACTTGGCTCTTTCATACCTGCTACAGCAAGCGCATTAACAAATACAAGTGGTGTTGCAACTATTGAGCTCAGTGCAGGCAGTGTTGAAGGAGCAGGAACTATTGTTGCCAGCTACGAAGGCTCCACAAGTAAGCTCGGTTTTTATACCGCAGGTGATGAGCCGCAATCTAATGACTCTGCTGCAAATATTGACATTAAAATCTTACAAAACTGTCCTGATAGTTGGTTAAATATTGATAGAGATTCTACAGAACTTGATCCATCTGATTGTTCACAAAATAGCAACTTACTTGGGCAACAAGCGATTGTTTATGCAAAAATCACAAAACCTGGTAGTAATACGCCAGCCAGTAATGTACTGGTTCAAGCGACAACAACACTAGGAATTTTACTACCAGAAAGCTTAACAGCTAAAACTGATGCGTTTGGTGTGGCTATTTTGAATTTATTGCCTGGCAGTAGCTCAGGTGTTGGTCAAGTTGAATTAACCGCACAGGGCGGAATTGCGAGTGCTTTATTTGAAATTAACGCTGTTCAAGTCAATGTAAATTTAAGCGCAGGTATTGCTACCGGAGATGTGCTATCTGCAGGTTCTACCACGATCATTACAGCTGAGATCGTAGATGGTAGTAATAATGTATTTACTACTCCGCTGGAAGTGCAATTCACTTCTGCTTGCGCAGAAGAATCCACTCCTAGGGCCACTATCGATAATGTGGTAACGAGTATTGGTGGTACGGCAAGTGCAACTTATAAAGCTGATGGCTGTAATGGTATAGATACGATTACCGCGACTGTTGTTACTGGCGGCAATGTTGCAACAAAAACTATAAACATAAATGTAGCTGCAGCTCAAACTGGCTCAATTGCGTTTATGGGGGCGACTAATCAAGTGTTAGCTATTAAAGGAGCAGGTGGTCAAACCTTGACCGAGAATTCAGAACTCACCTTTAAGCTTTTAGATGTAAATGGAAATCCAGTGGGTCAAAAGCAAATTGATTTTGCACTTTCACAAAACCCTGGAGGGGCTCTATTAGACAGCGCATTTCAATTTACTGATAATGAAGGATTAGTCACTGTAAATATCCGTTCAGGAAAAGCTGCTGGTATTTTATCTGTTATTGCTTCACATCAAATTGATAGTGGAGATACTTCACAAAATAGTGTGATCTCTATTGTCTCTAATGATATTACTATTACGACAGGTGTGCCAGATCAAGATAGTTTTACGCTTGCAGTGCAAACCTTTAATACCGAGTCATTAAACGAAGCAGGAGTAACTACAGACTTAACCGTATTTGCAGCCGATCATTTTAATAATTTTGTACCAGATAACACGGCAATTTATATTGCCAGTGAAGGTGGTGCAGTTGGCACTATTGATGATGAACAATTTACACCTTTATTACTTTGTCGCACCACAGACGGTGTGTGTAAAGCGCAGTGGCGTAGCCAAAATCCAGTCCCATATCATTACAGCATTTATAATAATTCTGTTGCAGATAAATGCGACCGTTATTTTGGACAATCAGCACCTTGTACTTTAGGTATTAGAGAGTCACAACTAGACGCAAATGGTAACTTAATTAATTATCTAGATAGCAATGGCGATCCAATTGCGCTAACTGATGCACCTAATAACGCGCCAATTGATTATCCACTTGGTGGGCGTGTTAGTTTACTTGCTTATTCTGTGGGTGAAGAGTCATTTAATGATGTATCTGCCAACGGTGAGTTTAATCAAAACGAGTTTGACTCAACTTTACAAGATTTACCTGAAGCCTTTATAGATTTTAACGAAAATGGAGTGTTTGATGGGAATTTACCAGCCCCAACAGACCCTGTTGATTCTAATGGTGGTGAAGATGAGTGGTATGTGGAACGCTCAGGCCCATTAAATAATGGCCTGTATGATAGTGGTGATGGTATATACAATGGCTTGTTATGTAGTGATGAGGCCCTTGCTGCAAATGCGTGTACTCGTGAAACAGTTAATGTACGCGCTCGTTCAGAGTTAGTTATGTCAGGTAGTACACCTTACATTAGAGCTGTAACGGCTTTAAATGACTGTAGTTTAAGTGACGGTATTCGCTTAGAAGCTTCTGATATGGAAGGTATGTGCGACATAAATCTTATTGATATCAGCGACTCAACGCCCTACAGTGCGATTTCAGTGACTATTTTCTTCAGCGATATTCATAACAATCCACTGCCTGCGGGCACTACAGTGAGCGTCACTGCCGACAATGGTGTATTAAGAGGGTTAACAGATTACACCGTGGTTAATACAGCACAAAAAACGCCAATCTCTGTTTCAGTTAATATTACTAAAGAGGCTGAGCCAAATGATGTTGATTCTGGGTTTTTATACATTGAGTTTGAAACGCCAGGAGGTGTGAAAACCCAATATACCGTGATGTCGATTTTAGACGAACCTAAGGTTTAAAATATGTGAAGGATAAAAAATGCCAACCAATAAGGTTGGCATTTTTGTTTCTATTCTATATATTCCACATCAATTATTCAAAAAACGCTGGTTTGTTTAAATTAACAACAGAAATTGTTTGTTTATTCAGTAAATACTGAAAAGTTTGTATTAAAAGCTTGTAAGAACTAGTGTTTGTAGATATACCTATAAATATTCGCGCCGCATGAGTCGGCTAAACACATTTAAAAAACTAGGTTAGAAATAGGCAACTATGGGCAAATCGCTAGTAATTGTAGAGTCACCTGCTAAGGCTAAAACAATTAATAAATACTTAGGTAATGATTTTATCGTTAAGTCCAGTATTGGGCACGTACGAGATTTACCTACATCAGGATCAGGCAAAAACAAAGTACCAGCAAGCAAAACACCTGCTGAGGTTCGTAAAATGCCACCTGATGAGAAAGCAGCGTATAAACAGCAACGTGACTATTCTAACTTAGTCGCGCGTATGGGCATCGATCCCGAAAAAGGGTGGGAGCCACATTACGAAGTATTGCCGGGTAAAGAAAAGGTTGTTCAAGAATTACAAAAGCTTGCCCAAAATGCTGATCAAATCTATCTCGCAACGGATTTGGATAGAGAAGGGGAAGCAATTGCTTGGCATCTTCAAGAAATCATTGGTGGCGAACCTGAAAAGTATAAGCGCGTTGTGTTTAACGAAATCACTAAAAATGCAATACAACAAGCGTTTGAAACTCCGGGTGAATTGAACACCGATATGGTTTTTGCACAGCAGACTCGTCGTTTCCTAGACCGCGTTGTTGGTTTTATGGTCTCGCCTTTATTGTGGGCTAAAGTTGCACGAGGTTTATCTGCAGGGCGAGTTCAATCTGTTGCAGTGCGTTTATTGGTAGAACGCGAACGTGAAATTAAAGCGTTTATCCCTGAAGAATTTTGGGATATTCATGCAGATGTTAAAAATAGCGAGTCTGACTTACGTTTAGAAGTCACTAAACAAGCAGATAAGCCATTTAAGCCTGTAAATGAAGCACAAGCTACAGCAGCAGTTAAAAGCCTCGAGAATGCCGAATATAAAGTTGTAAGCGTTGAAGAAAAACCAAGTAAGAGTCGCCCAAGTGCGCCATTTATTACTTCAACCATGCAACAAGCCGCCAGTACTCGACTCGGTTATGGCGTTAAAAAAACCATGATGCTTGCGCAGCGCCTATATGAAGGTGGTTACATTACCTATATGCGTACCGATTCAACTAATCTATCAAAAGATGCGGTTGAGATGTGTCGTGAGTATGTAACCAATGAGTTTGGCGCAAAATATTTACCTGCTGATCCAATTAACTATAGCTCAAAAGGCAATGCACAAGAGGCGCACGAAGCGATTCGTCCTTCTAGCGTATCGGTACTTTCAGGGCATGTTGAAGGTGTTGATGCCGATGCTAAAAAGCTTTATGAGCTTATCTGGCGTCAGTTCGTGGCTTGTCAAATGGTGCCTGCTGAATACGACTTAACCACATTAACCGTTGCCGCCAATGATTTCACATTAAAGGCAAAAGGCCGTGTGCTTCGCTTTGATGGTTGGACAAAAGTACAGCCAGCAGTGCGTAAAAAGAACGAAGAAGATCAATCACTTCCTGCTGTTAAGCAAGGTGAAGTTCTCACCTTAGTTGAGCTTGATCCTAAGCAGCATTTTACCAAGCCGCCAGCACGTTTTAGTGAAGCGAGCTTAGTTAAAGAACTTGAAAAGCGTGGCATTGGCCGTCCTTCTACTTACGCGTCTATTATTTCGACTATTCAAGATCGTGGCTATGTTCGAGTAGAAAATCGTCGCTTTTTCGCTGAAAAAATGGGTGAAATTGTTACCGATCGCCTAGTTGAAAACTTTACTGATTTAATGAACTTCGATTTTACCGCTAAAATGGAAGGTCGTTTAGATGATATCGCTGAAGGCGAGCGTGTTTGGACGCAAGTTCTCGATAAGTTTTATTCTGATTTCTCAACCCAGTTAAACATTGCTAAAGGCGAACCAGATGAAGGCGGCATGCGTCTTAATCAAATGGTAGAAACCGATATTGACTGTCCAACCTGTGGCAGAAAAATGGGCATTCGTACTGCTTCAACGGGCGTATTCTTAGGCTGTACAGGTTATAACCTGCCACCTAAAGAGCGCTGTACTACTACTATGAATTTAGTGTCGGGTGATGAAGCGGTTGCATCTGATGTTGAAGACGTTGAAACAGAAACATTAATGCAAATGAAGCGCTGTCCAATTTGTGAAACAGCGATGGATTCATACCTTATCGACGAAACCCGTAAATTGCATGTGTGTGGTAATAACCCAGCATGTCAGGGGCATGTTGTTGAAGAGGGTACCTTTAAAATTAAAGGCTACGACGGCCCTATTATCGAGTGTGATAAATGTGGCGCTGATATGGAGCTAAAATCAGGTCGATTTGGTAAGTATTTTGGTTGTAACAACGATGAATGTAAAAACACACGCAAGTTGTTAAAAAATGGCGAAGCTGCGCCACCAAAAGAAGATCCAGTTCATATTCCTGAATTAGAATGTGAAAAGTCTGAAGCCTACTTTGTATTACGTGATGGCGCGGCTGGTATTTTCTTAGCAGCAAATACGTTCCCTAAATCACGAGAAACACGTGCACCTAAAGTAGAAGAGTTACAACGCTTTAGAGATCGTATTTCGCCTAAGTTTTACTACTTAGCTGATGCACCAGCCAAAGATCCTGATGGCAACCTTGCTGTTGTGCGTTACAGTCGTAAAAACAAAGTTCAATATGTAATGACTGAAGTTGATGGTAAAGCAACTGGTTGGACGGCTCATTACGAGGGTGGTAAATGGGTAGAAGAGGCTAAGAAAAAAGCTGCGCCTAAAAAGAAAGCTGCAGCTAAAAAAGCGCCAGCTAAAAGTAAAGCTAAAGCCAAACCAAATAAAGATGATGAATAATTAATTATTCATCGCTTTAATAATAAAAACCGGAACGCACAGCCTGTGACAGTTCCGGTTTTTTTGCATTATCAAACCTATCACAATGGCATTTTTAACCTGATTTTTTATTTTACAGAGTTAAAATGTAACCAATTTAGGTTTGAACCGCTCAATTATTCATTAAATCTTAACAGCAGTGACTTTGTTATAGCCTTCAGATGTTAGTTCATCATTCACACACTTTAAAACATAGTTATAAATTGCTTCATCGCTTACGTCGTCTTCTTTAGCCCAGCTAATACACATTTCTGTGAACTCTTGAATCGTTTCGGCTGAAGCGTCTGTAGTATCGCTTGCAACTGCATTTGCAGCTGATAAAGCGAAAAACGGTGCAACGATTAACGCGAGTAATGCTTTATTCATTTTTTTATTCCTAAAAATGGAGTAACAATCGAATTATGCATTCAAATAATGCCTACATAAAACAAGTGTAACCAAGGCAGAACATCTCTGTTGGTAAACTGATTTTTAATCACAATTCACACAAAGGAAAACGAAAAATTTTTATCGTCAGGATAAGCATATTGCGTACCTACTTTTAGGCTGAAGTGATTGTGTTAGCGTTTAATTTAAGCTAATGTCGCGTTTTAATTTTTAGGTGCCCCTATGTCAGAGCCACACACAAATAATACAAATAAAAAAATACACCCTGTTCATAAAGTTGAACACGGTCTTGAGTCGTTGATATTTAAAGGACGCTGGTTACTCGCCCCATTTTTTGTCGGCTTATTATTTGCTGTGGTTTTACTACTTATAAAGTTTTTTAAACAACTATATATGATGGGGATAGCGACGTTTACTGCTAGTAATCAAGAGCTGTTGGTTGGTATTTTAACTTTAGTTGATACTGCATTGTTAGCAGGTCTGCTGTTGATTATTATTTTTAGCGGTTACGAAAACTTTGTCTCTAAGCTTAATATCGAAAATCATGAAGACCGCCCTGTATGGATGGGTAAGGTCGGGTTTTCTGGTTTAAAAATGAAGCTGATCAGTGCAATAGTGGCCATTTCAGCCGTTGAGCTGCTTAAGGTATTTATAAGTTCTACGTCTCATTCTAATAATGAATTACTCTGGAAAGTACTGATACACGTTACGTTTGTGGTATCAGGTGTACTATTTGCTTTTACTGATTATTTAAATAGTAAAACAATTAACCACTAAAAATTTGTTATAAAAAACCCGAGCAATGCTCGGGTTTTTTATTTGTAATAATTTTAAATATTAACTGCAGTTGGCGTAATAACTACCAAATGGCTCAACGGTCAGTGTTTTATTATTAAGCTGCGCGTTGTAATGAGAAAGCGCGCTATGCTCTTTTTCAACAACAATATCAATAGCAAGCTCTGCTTTTGCCCCGCTTAAATTGAATACACACAACATCTTTTCTTCGTTTAACGTGCGGTAAAAAGCCAAAATTGGCTCGGCGGTTTGTATAAACTCAATATCACCTTCAAGTAATACTGGCTGGTTTTTACGCCAGGCCATAAACTCACGGTACGCATTTAATATTGAGTTTGCATCATTCTCTTGTTCAGCAACTGCTTGGAGCTTGTGTTGTTGATCAACAGGTAACCACGGTTTTACCTCGCTAAATCCTGCATTGTGTGCATTGCTTTGTGAGTTATTACGGTTTTCCCAAGGCATTGGGGTACGACATCCATCGCGACCTTTAAAGTTTGGCCAAAAAGTTATGCCGTATGGGTCTTGTAAATCTTCAAAAGCAACACTGGCTTCACCGAGTCCGAGTTCTTCACCTTGATACATACACACGCTGCCACGTAGTGAAGCGAGTAGGGCGGTCAACATTTTACATTGCGATGGGTTTACCTCTCCCGTTTCACTCCAACGGCTAGCAACACGTTCTACGTCATGGTTACTAAATGCCCAGCAAGGCCAGCCTTCAGTCATGCGTTGCTCAAGTGTAGTAACGGTATTTCTTATATACTCGCTTGAGTAATCATCCGTTAACAGCTCAAAGCTATAACCCATATGCAGTTTATCGCCGCCTTGGGTGTATTCTGCCATTGTGGCTAATGAATCTTCAGATGAAATTTCACCCAGTGATACGGTACCAGGGTACTTGTTGAGTAAAGTACGAATATCACGCATAAACTCTATGTTTTCAGGCTGGGTATTATTGTAGTAATGGTACTGAAATGCATACGGATTATCTTCGCTAAAGCCACGGCCTTGACGCTTTTCTTTTGGTTTTGCTGGGTTATCACGAAGCAAAGCGTCATGGTAACAAAAGTTAATTGCGTCTAACCTAAAGCCATCCACGCCCTTTTTAAGCCAAAACTCAACATTATCTAGTACGGCTTGGCGAACATCGGGGTTATGAAAGTTAAGATCAGGCTGTTCAGTAAAAAAGTTATGTAAGTAATATTGTCCACGACGTGGCTCCCATTGCCATGCACCGCCACCAAAAATAGACAACCAATTATTAGGTGCTGTGCCGTCTTCTTTAGCATCGGCCCATACATACCAATCAGCTTTATCGTTGGTTAAGTCTTCACGGCTATCAATAAACCATTGATGTTGATCTGAGGTGTGGCTTAGCACTTGGTCAATAATAATTTTAATATCGCGTTGATGCGCTTGCGCAATTAACTCATCAAAATCTGCTAAATTACCAAAAAGCGGGTCAATATCACGATAGTCGCTAATATCATAACCAAAATCTTTCATCGGCGATTTAAAGAAAGGTGAGATCCAAATAGCATCCACCCCTAAGCTTTTAATGTAATCAATACGATTTATTATCCCTTTTAAATCACCAATGCCATCGTTGTTGCTATCTTGAAAGCTACGCGGATAAACCTGATAAATAACCGCACCTTTATACCATTGCTTTTGGGCCATGCTTTTCTCCGTTTTCACACTGTCTTTGTGTTGTTCTTTTTTTAGAGGTAATAATCCCCGTTTATTTGAAAAAGCATACTTGAAGCCTGTCATACTGTAAAAATCCTGCATACGTATGCACCGATTTTAAGGTATTAAAACAGGATGAACTAATCGTTCAGGCAATCGATTTGAGTCGTGGATTATTCTTATTATATTTTACCAATTCTAATATGGAGTTGTTAATTTATTGTTTGCGCTGTTTAGGTGCACAAAAACAAAGGTCTGCACTGAGTTGGTGTTTTTAGTTATTGGTCTTACCAATTTAATTTGTGTAGATAATGTGTTTAGTAATTAATTAAAAAATAAAATTTTCTTGCTTCTCTTTATCAGCGTTTTATGAAAGGTTTATTTCATAAAAAAATAAATAGTGGTTATCACTTAACTCATAAAATACTCTTGCACCAAAATAACCTATTTTAAAACAGTTGGTTACATGTTGATTTGTAAATTTAATGTTAAATTTGTGCGTGCGGTGCTATTTTGAATACGTATGCAATAAGTTGTTAATAAAATAATACGAGCGTTAATATTCATCCTGACAACAAAATAAGCTCGCATGTTTAACTATCACTTAAGCAAGTAAGCGGGTATCACATTATGGGTAACGGGAAAACATTATGGCTATGTTCAAACCAAGTATACTAACGCTAGCATTAACTGCTGCCGGATTATCAAGCTTTGCCACCACTGCGGCACAAGAAGAAACAATAAAAAATGATGATGTAGAAATCATCGAAGTGAAAGGTTTTCGCGGTAGTGTTGTTGAATCAATAAATACTAAGCGTTTTTCAACACAGGTGGTTGAGTCAATTTCTGCTGAAGACATTGGTAAACTTCCTGATTCATCTATTGCAGAGTCAATCGCACGTTTACCAGGTTTAACAGCGCAACGTCTTGATGGCCGTGCTAGTCGTGTAAGTGTTCGTGGTTTTAGCGAAAACGAAAGCGCAACAACATTTAATGGCCGTGAGCAGGTATCTATTGGTGACAACCGTGGTGTTGAGTTTGACCTTTACCCATCAGAAATAATGAGCGGTGTTACTGTTTATAAAACGCCAAGTGCTAGCATTGAAGCTGAAGGCATTGCCGGTGTTATCGACATGCAAACGGTAAAGCCTTTAAATAAAGGTGAACAAGTGATCATGTTTAATGGTCAGTATGAGCAAACTAGCTTTGATAAATTAAACCCAGATGGCGATGACAAAGGGTTTCGTGGCACAGTTTCATACATAGACCAGTTTGCAGATGACACTATAGGTGTAGCATTTGCTTACAACACAATGAGTTCTCCAAACCAAGAAAAACGCTGGAATTCTTGGGGTTATCCAGAGTTCACAGGTAATGATGGACAAAACTATTCAATTTTAGGCGGCGCTAAACCTTTCGTACGTTCATCAACACTTGAACGTGATTCAGCGATGCTAGTTGTAGAAGCTGCACCAAATGACCGTTTAAACATGACGTTTGATGCATTATATGTAGATTTCAACGACGAAAAAATCTTACGTGGAATTGAAGTACCTTTCGCCTGGGGTCAAGGTAGCATCGACCCAAATAGTGTTACTGTAGATGAGCAGTCTGGCTTTATTACCAGTGCAGTAACGCAAGGTCAGCGTGTTGTTGTACGAAATGACTATGAAGAGCGGAAAGCAGAACTATCACAATTTGGTTTTAACGCTAAATACGATATTAACGATGATTGGTCAGTTGAATTTGATGCCAGCCACTCAGAAGTTGACCGTACGATTTGGAGTATTGAGAGTTACTCAGGTACTGGGCGTGGCGATTCAAATGGTGTTGCCGATAACATAGGGTATGCATTTGATGGTGGAAATACTGGCGCACAATTCACTCATGAGCTTGATTACAGCGACTACGACTTAATTCAATTAGGCGGTCCTTTATCTTGGGGAAGCAGTGCTGCGCTTAATAATAAGTACGGTTTAAATGATACGGCTTATCAAAATACCGCACAAGATGGCTTTATTAATGCCCCAGAAATTAGCGATGAGCTTTCAACGCTTAAGTTAGCGGCCAGTAAAGTACTTGAAAACGAATACTTTAGCCGTATTAACTTTGGTTTATCTTACCGCGACCGTGAGAAAGTAAAACAGTCTGAAGGCTACTTCATGACTTTAAAAGATTTTTCTTTAGATAATCCAGGTATGGTATCAGTGCCAGAGCAATACCGTTTAGGCTCAGCAAGTTTAGACTTTATTGGCATGGGTGACATGATTGCTTATGACACCAATGGCCTGGTAAATGATGGTTATTACGATCTATTACAAGAAAGCTTAACGGATCAAAAACACTTAACGCGTTCGTGGACGGTACAAGAAGAAGTTACCGCTGCATTTATTCAAGCAGACATTAACGCTGAGATTGGTGGCATACCGGTAACAGGTAATGTAGGTATACGTTATGTACGCACTGAGCAGTCATCACAAGGCTTCGAAGCATCAAATATTAATGGCTTAGTGGTTGCATCACCTACTGATATTAGCCACGACTATTCAAATGTATTACCAAGCTTAAACTTATCTTTTGCAATCGACCAAGAGCAAACAATTCGTTTTGGCGCGGCTAAAACAATTTCTCGTGCTCGCCTTGATGAAATGCATGCATCGATTGAGACAAGCTATAACAGCGAAAAGCCTGACGAAAATGGTAACTACTGGTCTATTTCTGGTGGTAATGCAGAGCTTGAACCAAAAGAAGCAACAGGCTTTGATTTAACATACGAAAACTACTTTGATGCAGAAGGTTACTTTTCAGCAGCGTTATTTTATAAAGACATTGACCAATGGATTTTTGATGAGCGTTATGATGTTGATGTAACAGGTAAAGAAGACCCAGCAACAGGCGAAGTTCCTCCTGCGGATAGAAATACAGCTACCCGCTCAAGTAAAGTGAATGGTGGCGATGGTAATTTATGGGGCTATGAGCTTTCATTATCATTCCCTTTCAGTGTATTACATGAGTCATTAGAAGGTTTTGGTTTAATTGCGAGCCACACCAGCGTTGAGCAAGACTTGCAAGATCAAAACGGAAACGATTACGAACTACCAGGTTTGTCAGATAAAATTGATAGCTTAACTGTGTACTTCGAACGCAATGGTTTCCAAGCACGTACCAGCATGCGTAAACGTAGTGACTTTAAAGGTGATATCTACGGTTCAGGTTTTGCAACACAACAAGTTGATATACTTGGCGAGACTATTTGGGATGCGCAAGTAGGCTATGACTTTGCTGATTCTGGTATTGCTGGTTTTGAGAACTTATCAATGACGTTCCAAATTCAAAACATTACCGAAGAAGCGTTTACATCATTGCAAGGCGATAATGCGCTGCAAGTGCGTGATTACCAAGACTATGGCCGTACTTACTTACTCGGTGTAAGCTACAAGCTATAATAAGTTTTGTATTAAGAAGCCCTTGTAATTAGTTTTACAAGGGTTTTTTTATAGCTACTTTACCTAAGTTTTATCAAACTTTTTAAATTCTGATTTAAAAAAGTGAGCAATAATATGAAGCCAATAAAACATGTCGTCATTGCCGGCGGTGGAACAGCTGGTTGGATAACCGCAGCACTACTTAATAAAGTGTTAGGTAAAGTAATTAATATTACCCTTATTGAATCAAGTAGCATTGGTACAATAGGTGTGGGAGAGGCCACTATTCCTCCTATTATTGGGCTTAATAATGCGCTCGGTATTAATGAGCAAGATTTTATAAATGCCACTAATGCATCTATCAAACTGGGTATAGAGTTCGAAAATTGGAAAACACCAGGGCATAGCTACATGCATGCATTTGGCTCGTTTGGTAAAGATTTTCCCTTTTGTAACTTTTATAATTTTTGGGTAAAAGGGCACATTAATGGCAGCGAGGACTCTTTATGGGATTTTTCTCTTAACTATCAAGCCGCTAAACAGCACAAATTTACGCTACTAAATACTATTCCTAATACTCAATTACCAGGGCTTAGTTATGCGTTTCACTTTGACGCCACTTTGTATGCTGAATATTTAAAAAATCTTGCATTATCACGCGGCGTTAAACACATTGATGCAAAAATAGAGCGCGTTAATCAATGCCCTGAGACAGGTAATATCTCCAACTTAACACTTGACGATAATAGCCAAATCCAAGGGGATTTATTTATAGATTGCACTGGCCAGCGCGCACTTTTAATTGAACAAACCCTTAATACGGGGTTTGTTGATTGGTCGCATTATTTACCTTGCGATAGGGCTGTTGCAGTGCAATCAACAGGCAGCAACGAATTAAAGCCCTATACGCGCTCCATAGCACATGACGCAGGCTGGCAGTGGCAAATTCCGCTACAAAACCGAACAGGTAATGGCTTAGTGTATTGCAGCCGCTATTTATCGGATGAGTCAGCAACCGCACTTTTATTAAATAACTTACCGGGTGAGCCAACAACAAGCCCGCGTTTAATTAAATTTAAAACAGGTCGACGTTTAAAGCAGTGGCATAAAAATGTAGTCGCAGTAGGGCTCTCTAGTGGATTTTTAGAGCCCTTAGAGTCTACTAGTATTCACTTAATACAAAGTGCGGTCACACGTTTAATCAAGTTGTTTCCTCATAATGGGGTTAGTGATGCGTTAGTAACTGAATTTAATAAGCAAAGCACCAGTGAAATCGAGCATATTCGTGACTTCATTATTTTGCACTATAAATTAACTGAGCGAGAAGACACCCCATTTTGGCGTCAATGTAAGCAAATGGAAACTCCTCAATCGTTAGCGCATAAAATGGATTTATTTAAACAAACGGGCAAAGTAGTGCGCGAAAACGACGAGTTATTTGCAGAAGTAGCTTGGCAGCAAGTATTTATAGGTCAAGGCCTAATACCTGATGACTATAACAGTATTGTTGATTCATTAAGCAATGAACAACTAACTGATTTATTCGCAACGTTAAAAACTCTAATAAATTCAACGGTAGATAAATTACCTACTCATAAAGAGTTTTTAGCTAAGTTAAAAACAAACTAAGTAGCGTGACATGGTGTTTTGGTTGCGGGTTAATTGTCACTGAATATGGCTGTGAATACGTATGCAGCAACTGTAACCAAGCCTTACTTAGCTTTAGTATAAACCTATAACAACACTGAAATAAAAATGACACACACAATGAAAAAAAGATTTTACACGCCGTTGCTTATATGCAGCGCATTGCTGGTGCACGGTTGCAGTGATGACAAAGAGACAAAAACAGATTTGTTAGTTAAGCAAACAGACCCAGTTAAGCCAGTGGTATATCAAGTATTTGCTCGTTTATTTGGTAACACCCAAACCGCTAATGTGCCATGGGGAACCAAAGAGCAAAATGGCGTTGGTAAGTTTGCTGATTTTAACGACGAGGCATTAAAAGGCATTAAAGAGCTAGGTACCACGCATGTGTGGTACACCGGCGTTTTGCATCATGCCTTGGTGGGTGATTACACTGAGTACGGTATAAAACAAGACGATCCTGATGTGGTAAAAGGGCGTGCAGGTTCGCCTTACGCAATAAAAGATTATTACGATGTAAACCCTGATTTGGCAATTAATGTTACTAATAGACTCGAAGAGTTCAGCGCGCTAATTGAGCGTACTCATGAGCATGACATGAAAGTAATTATTGATATTGTTCCTAATCATGTGGCTCGAGATTATCACTCAATCGCAAAGCCTAACGGCGTGAAAGACTTTGGTGAGGACGATGATACTAGCAAGGCGTATGCTAAAAATAATAATTTTTACTATGTACCGGGTGAATCATTTAAAGTACCAACAAGCGACAGCTACCAAGTATTAGGTGGCAACAAACACCCTTTAGCCGATGGTCAATTTAGTGAAATCCCAGCAAAATGGACTGGCAATGGTGCACGTGCTCCAAAGCCTGATATAAACGACTGGTACGAAACGGTAAAAGTTAACTACGGTGTTAAACCCGATGGCAGCCTAGACTTTCCAACTTTACCTAAATCGCTTGAAAACCAAGATTACCGTGCACATTATGAATTTTGGCAAGATAAAGAACTGCCAAATAGTTGGTATAAATTTAGAAATATTGCCCTTTATTGGTTAGATAAAGGGGTTGATGGCTTTCGCTATGATATGGCTGAAATGGTACCCGTTGAATTTTGGAGCTTTTTAAATTCATCAATAAAAACACATAAACCCGATGCGTTTTTACTCGCCGAAGTATATAACCCATTGATGTACCGCACCTATATTCACCAAGGTAAAATGGACTACTTGTATGACAAGGTCGGTTTTTACGACACCCTAAAAGGGATTATGCAAGGTAAGCAACCCGCTAACACGGTATTTAAAGCACAAGCTGAAGTGGCAGATATTGAACAGCACATGCTGCACTTTTTAGAAAACCATGACGAACAACGTATCGCAAGTCCTGACTTTGCTGGCGACGCTGCATGGGGTAAACCGGCTATGGTGGTTTCTAACTTAATTAGTCGTTCGCCAACCTTGCTTTATTTTGGCCAAGACGTAGGTGAAGATGGATCAGAAAACGCAGGCTTTGGTTCGCCTACACGCACCAGTATTTTTGATTACATTGGCGTACCAGCGCACCAAGCATGGATGAATAATGGCAAGTTTGATGGCGTAAATTTAACTCCTGAGCAAGCACAGTTACGTCAATACTATATCGCAATTATGGAACTTAATGGCTTACCTGCTGTTGTTGCCGGTGATATGGCACCCTTGATGGTAACAGGCAGTAATAGAGTGGTGGGTTTTGTACGCACCTTAGGCCAGCAATCATTATGGGTGCTGAGCAACTTTAGCCAGCAATCACAAACAGTCACTATTACGCTCACGCCGAATCAAGCAACTATGCTCAAACCAAACTCCACGCTATACGACCTACTAGAGTCGCATAGCAGTATTTTGGTGAGCGATGAGAAACAAAATACAACCTTTACGCTGACCCTTGATGCACTCAGCAGTGCCGTTTTAACAAATAAGGCTGATCATGAATTATAACAACAAACCAACCTTAAGCTTTTGGCAAATATGGAATATGTGCTTTGGCTTTTTAGGCATTCAATTTGGCTTTGCACTGCAAAACGGTAACGTAAGCCGTATATTTCAAACACTTGGCGCTAATGTCGACGATATTCCTATTTTATGGGTTGCAGCGCCGCTCACGGGCTTAATTGTGCAACCAATTATTGGTTATTGGAGTGATAAAACTTGGGGCAAATTAGGCCGCCGTCGTCCTTTCTTTTTATACGGCGCTATATTAACCACGTTATCGCTTTTTATTATGCCAAATTCTCCCACGCTTTGGATTGCTGCGGGTATGCTGTGGATTATGGATGCCTCAATTAACGTTACCATGGAACCGTTTCGTGCATTAGTAGGCGACAACTTGCCAAACAAGCAGCGCGCCACAGGCTATGCCATGCAAAGCTTTTTTATTGGTGTGGGAGCGGTGGTTGCATCAGCACTCCCTTGGATGATGACCAACTGGTTTGATATTGCTAATACTGCACCGATTGGTCAAATTCCTGATTCTGTAAAGTATTCGTTTTACTTTGGTGGGGTTATTTTATTTATTGCAGTTGGCTGGACTATTGTCACCACAAAAGAGTACTCACCCGAGCAGCTTGCACAATTTAATCAACAAGAATCACAAACAGCACAAACCAATATTACTAATAGCGTTAATTTTACCAAAGGCGGCGTTATTTTTAGCGGCTTAGGTTTGCTTGTTTTAGCCACAGTATTAGGGCTGGACCTGGAAAAAGAACTTTACTTGCTGGCTGCTGGGTTAGTTAGTTTTGGTGTTATTCAATTTATTGCAGCGGCATTAAAAGCTAAACAGCACACTAGCGGCGGTTTTTATAATGTAGTGAATGATGTATTCACTATGCCTGAGGCGATGAAGCAATTGGCATGGGTACAATTTTTTAGTTGGTTTGCGTTATTTGCTATGTGGATTTATAGCACCTCAGCGGTTACTAGCTTTCATTACGGGAGTACAGATACCAGCTCGTTAGCGTACAACAACGGTGCAGATTGGGTGGGTATATTATTCGCCGCTTACAATGGCTTTGCCGCGATTGCTGCTTTATGTATCCCGATCATCGTTAAACGCGTGGGATTAAAAGTAGCACATGCACTTAACCTTATTTTAGGTGCGCTAGGCCTAGCAAGCTTTATGTTTATAAAAGATCCCAGCTTACTTATTTGGCCAATGATAGGCGTAGGTTTTGCGTGGGCGTCTATCTTATCTCTGCCTTATGCAATGTTAAGCACCTCGGTACCGAGCCATAAAATGGGCGTTTACATGGGTATTTTCAACTTTTTCATTGTGATCCCCCAATTATTAGCCGCTAGCGTACTGGGGTTAATATTACGCCACTTTTTTGAAAACCAACCTATTTACGCATTAATACTGGGCGCTGTGTCGTTTGTACTTGCAGCGGTTGCGGTATTGCGTGTTAAGCACACTCAATAAAGTAACGAGTAAACTGAAATTAATTAAGGCTTTAAAATGAAAAAATTAAATACAATTACCACCAGTTTATTAATGCTTGGTTTAACAGCTTGTGGCGCGCAGCAAGAGCCATCAAACAGCGCTGTAATACAGGTATCGGCACCAGGTGCCCCTGGGGCAGAGCCATTTTGGGCCTATGCAGGCAAAACCGGTATTGGCACATCATTTGAGCAATATCAAAATGGCCATTACAGTGATGAGGCCCCTACAGGAACGGTGTCAAAAGTATGGTTCTCAATTGCCAAAGGTATGATCACCGAAACGATGTTTGGGCTTATTCATCAAGCGCAAATTAAAGACATGCAATTTGTTGTAGTAGGAAAAGATTTTACAGTCACAGAAGCTGACGATTTAGACGTTACCATTGACTACTTATACAAAGACGATAAAGGCCGCCCGTTATCATTAGCTTACAAAGTTGTAAGCAAAGATAAACAAGGCCGCTTTAGCCTCGAAAAACACATATTTACCGATCCTGATGGGCAAAGCTTATTTGTACGCAGTATTTTTAATACCCAGCTTGAAGGCGTTAAGGCATACGTAAGCGTTAACCCGTATGTTGATAATAACGGCCTTGATGATTTTGCTAAAACAACAGAACAAGGATTGCTGGCATGGCAAGACAACAGCTACCTTTCATTGCAAGGTGCGCAGCCATTTAAACAAACAAGTGTTGGTTTTACAGGTGTGAGCGATGGTTTAAATCAGCTGAAAACAACTCAGCAGCTCACTCAAGTTTATAAAAATACCGGTGAACAATCGGGTAATGTTAGCCTACTTGCAGAGCTGGGTGAAATTGGTGAAAACAGCCAGTTCGATTTAACCCTAAGCTTTGGTAATAGCGAACAAATCAGCTTTAAACAAGGGCAAGCTACGTTAGCCAAAGGTTACCAAGCGGTGCTTGATAATTACAACGGTAAAGGCGAAGCGCTTGGTTGGCAAGACTACCTGCAAAGCCTTGCACCGCTAAATAATATGAGCGAACAAACAGCAGATAACGGCAAGTTACTTTACACCAGTGCCATGGTACTTAAAGCGCAAGAAGATAAAACTCATGCAGGCGCACTTATTGCCTCACTATCTAACCCATGGGGCGAAACCGTATCGGCTAAAACAGGCTCTACTGGTTACAAAGCGGTATGGGTGCGCGACTTTTATCAAGTTGCCATGGCGTTTATGGCCATGGGCGATAATGCGACCGCTAAAACCGCCTTCGAATACCTTGAAAAAGTTCAAGTAAACAGCAAAATCCCAGGCAATAAAGGCGATACAGGGTGGTTTTTACAAAAAACACATGTTGATGGTGAACTAGAATGGGTGGGCGTACAACTTGACCAAACTGCAATGCCACTCATGCTTGCTTGGAAACTCCATCAGGCAGGTGTATTAAGTGATGCAGAGCTGAGCGATTGGTATAGTCGTATGTTAAAACCTGCGGCAGACTTTTTAGTTGAGGGTGGTCGTGCAAACATTCTATGGAACGACACACAAATAACGCCGCCAGCCACTCAGCAAGAACGCTGGGAAGAGCAAGAAGGGTATTCGCCATCTACTACCGCCGCGGTTGTTGCTGGTTTAATTACTGCAGCCGATATCGCTAAACTAGCAGGTGATGATGCCAATGCAACACGTTACCTAAATACAGCTAAGCGTTATAACAATGATATTGAAAAATTAATGTTTACAACGACTGGTAATTTAGAGTCGAGCGCTTCTGATGGTGAATATTTTATTCGCATTGGCCAAGATAAAGACGCCAATTCAAATACTAAAATTAACGCTAATAATGGCCGTGAAGGGTTTAATAAAAAGCAAATACTTGATGGCGGCTTTTTAGAACTCGTTCGCTATGGCGTACGCGATGCACTATCGCCTAGCATAGTAAAAACACTGCCAGAATATGATGACGAAACCCTAACCGATAACCTACAAGTTAAATACAGCTTTGAGTTTACTGACGGCAGCGGCACATTTGTAGGCTACCGCCGCTATGGTAACGACGGATACGGTGAAGACGAAGTAACTGGCGCTAACTATGCCGAAGGTGGTAAAAACAGCCCAGGGCAACGTGGGCGAGTTTGGCCATTTTTTACCGGTGAACGAGGTCATTACGAAATTGCCGCCGCAAATGCCAATAATAGTTTAGATGCAACAAAACAGCAGGCTATTAAAAATAGTTATGTAAAAGGCCTAGAGCAATTTGCTAACCAAGGCATGATGCTACCTGAACAAGTATGGGATGGTGTAGGCATTAATAAAGCGGGTTACACGTTAGGCGAGGGTACTAACTCGGCCACACCATTGGCGTGGACACATGCGGAATACGTTAAGCTAGTGCGCTCACTAAGCGACAAGCAGGTATGGGATCATTACCCAGTGGTAACTAAAGCACTAAAATAACCGCAAACTAACTAACATAGCCGTAGTAAAATACGGCTATGTTAGTTATTACAATAATAACGAGGCTGAAATGAAAACATTTACCTTGAGCGCATTAGCATTAGCAATCATGCTAACAGGCTGCCAAAGCGCACCATCATTAAATAACTACACGAATAACACCGAAACATCGCCACTAAACACTGAACAACAAGCAAACCCGTGGTGGGAAAATGCCATTTTTTACCAAATTTGGCCCCGCAGTTTTTACGACAGCGATGCTGATGGCCATGGTGATTTTAATGGTATGACCCAAAAGCTCCCGTATCTACAAGAGCTCGGCGTAAATGCGCTGTGGTTAACCCCAATGTTTGAAGCGCCGTCGTATCATGGCTATGATTTTACTGAATTTTATCAAGTAGAAAACGACTACGGCAGCATGGCCGAGTTTGAAGCCTTTATAAAAGCTGCTGACGACAAAGGCATGAAAGTCATACTTGATTTAGTTATAAACCATATATCAAGTAACCATGAATGGTTTCAGCGTTCAGCAAATAATGAAGCCCCTTATGCAGATTACTTTATTTGGCGCGACGATATGCCAAAAGCCGGAAGTGGTTGGGGACATGCTTGGAGTAATAACGACCAACCCGATGCTGTATGGCATTGGAATGAAACACGCCAGCAGTATTACTACGGCGCGTTTGGAGCAAGCCAACCTGACTTGAACTTACGCCACCCTGATGTTGTTGCCGAAATGGAAAAAATGGCTAAGTTTTGGCTTGATAAAGGCGTTGCAGGGTTTAGATTAGACGCAGTTCGTTTTGCAATGGAAGGTGGCGCAGATGCGCAAGCCGATACCGACGAAACCATTGCATATTGGCAGCATTTTAACCAATACGTAAAAAGCGTTGATCCAGAGGCGTACTTAGTAGGTGAAGCATGGGCTGACATTCCCGTTGCGGCAAAATACTTTGGCGAAGGTAAAGGCCTCGATCAAGGCTTTGATTTTGAAGTAGGCTATAAAATATTGGGCTTATTAAAACCCGATGCCAGTGGTGAAGCGCAATTTGGCACCATGCAATCTAATCAACAAGTCAGTAAAGTTGATGCCAATGTGCTCAAACAAAATTTACAACAGCGTATTGATTCAACTGCACCGCTTGATTTTTTTGCACCGTTTTTAACTAATCACGACCAAGAACGAGTGGCTTATCAACTTGCTGAACACGACGATAAGGCAAAACTTGCCGCCGCCATGTTATTTAGCTCTCCTGGCACGCCGTATATTTATTACGGTGAAGAAATTGGCCTAACACAAGGTGGCACAGGTCACGATGTGTATAAACGCGCGCCAATGCAGTGGAATAACAGCAATCAAGCTGGCTTTACTCAAGCTCAAACAAGTTGGGTTGAGCAGGCTGAACTGTTTGGTGATAACTACACTCAGTGGTGGCCTGAATTTTTAGCACAGCAAATTAATGCTGCTGATCGCAATGTAAAAACGCAACAAGCACAATCTGATTCACTGTGGCGTTTATATCAGCACTTAATCGCACTAAAAAAACAGCGCCCAGAGCTGGGTATTAAAGGCAGTTACGAATTAACGCAACACAACAACGGCCTTGTCGAAATAACCCGCGAGTTAAACGGCAGTAAAAGTATGTTTGTGCTTAACTTAACCGCTAACCCGCAAAGCGTCAGCAGCATCAAACGCGATGATTTAACGCCAAACTGGCAACACGACCTAAATGACGAGCAACTCGCTGGTTACGGTTTGTTGTTACTGAATAACACACTGTAAATAAAATTCATTCGTGGGGCTAACATACGTAAGCCCCTTTTTGTAATAATGTTTTTATTGCATTGCCCCCAAGTTATAGCTCATTTTAATTAGTTATAACTAGCTCAACTTGTTCTTACGTCATGGCGCTTATCATGAAAATAAATATAAGATGCAATCCACCTTGGTAGGTGTCCACGGTACGTAATGAATACTGACACACCAACATAGATTCTGCGATGTAATTTAAAAATGGTGAACGCGTTTTCATCTTTCCACCAACAAAAAGAGCTATGTCTTTATACAGTGTATTTGTTTCGCTCCCATATTCAAGAAAATGCGCGCCTAGCGCACTTTCTTCTTTGTTATTATATTTAGTAGCAAGAAATAATTATAGCTAGCAATGAGTTAAGTTATTTGGTAAAAATGATTTATAAAATACATGAGCGTATCGTTGGCAGAAATATGCGCGATGAGCGCACTATAAAGTTGTTAGATTTCAATGAAAGTTTATCAATGTAACGGATACTACATACCCGCAGCCTTTTGGTTGTACGTGGATACTGATCAGCCAATCAATAAACTGCTCAATACTCCTCATGAAAGGACACTTGTTCATGAGTTAGTGCACTTCTTGCAGGATGTAACTACTACCTATGGATTGGCAAATATCTGCAGATACGTCGATCAACTGAAATGTTTCAGTAAGTTAGTACGCAGTTCCAGATCTTTGACTGTGCCTGTTGTAGCGAGTCAACGGTCTGATTCGGTTAATGCAAATTCTGATCTGTTTTCAATCTATGCGGGAGACGGTGCAGGCAAGTACATGACGCACAATGATAGCGTTATGATTACCTCGATCGCGGAGCACCGTGAGCAGGTTGAGCATGTGGTAGACCCAGTTTTCTATACGGAAATTGAGTATGGGGGCAGCCAAACCTTCCATTTTGGATCCATTGCGATACTGGAAAGCATGGCTCACATTATTGAATGCGAAATTTATGGGAAGATGCCGATAAAAAGCTTCCCCTACGATTCAGCTAAACTAGTCGTAGACTATCTATGTCCGGATATCGAAGTGAGCGCACCCGCAGTTTTGGAAATCTGTGAAGCTTCCCTGATGTTCCTCAATCCTGCTGAGATATTTGTTGAGGCTGCAAAAAAATTGAATTCGGAAAGAGTGAGGTACATTGTTCCGAACGACTACTATCAGTTCGTGATGGAGAGATTTTCATATGAGGATCAGACGTCTATCGAGTACTTTGAGCATGTTGGTAGAGAAGCTCAAGATCAGCTTAATGATCTTTTTACAGTTGAGCCATTTTGTAATGAACGTTGGGGTTCTAGGGCTGTTCGAGCGGGGGGTAACATCAGAAAAAATGGCCAATCCATATCGTCTATATTGTTCGAAAGCACTGCCGATAGTGCAAGGAATAGATTCTTTTCTATCATTAGTGAAGTCGGATTTCCACCTTCTATTAATAAACATAATCAAGTGTGGGTTCAAGCAGGCTCAGAAAGCTCGCATACGCACCTGATGTATCCTGCAATTGCGTCTATTTCTGAGATGCTAGAAGGAAGAGAACAGGCTTGTCGCCTTTACGAATATTGTAAAAATGAGAAGAATGGCTACACAGTGAGCCAGCATTGTCTGCAAGCACCATGGAAAAGGGCAAAGACAAAACAAGCTTGTTACTACTCTCATATTTGGAAAATGTGGGGGCATGAAGAATGCGAGATATTAGAAAGTTGAAATCTAACAAGTTGCTCCACGCGGATAAATTACTCGCTTTGCTCCTAATTTACCGGTGAGCAAGGCGTTATGTAACTCATTAGCCTCGTTCATCATTCATCTTTTTTATTCATGGTAGTTAAAATGTTAGGTCCAAAGTATTCTGTAGAAGCAAAAAAAGGGGAATTAGGTGTACAACGAGTTTCAAATATCATATTTGAAAGCTTAGGTTGGATCTTTAAAAGAACCCCTCAAGAGTTTGATTTTGGAATAGATGGCCAAATTGATTTAGTAGATACAAACGGTACAGTTACGGGGCAAACTTTTGCAGTACAAATAAAATATGGTAAATCCTTCCTAAAAGAAGAAAATAGGTGGGGATATATTTACCGTGGAGAGCTTAAACATATAAATTACTTATTAAATTACCCATTACCTGTATTTATTATGTTGTGCGATCCAGATTCAAATCACGTGTATTGGGAGTTATTTGATGCCGCCAAAACAGATAGAACACCTGCGGCATGGAAAATGTCTATTCCCAAGAAACAAGTTTTGGCGGAAAGTAAAAAATCAATTACAGCTTTATTACCGGATGTAACAGACCACACAGACGAGTTGGAAAAATATTGGCTTATTAATGACGTTATAACTAAATATACAGATAACCTTCATATATTAATTTCAAGAGAATGGGTCGAATCAGGTGATATATCAGAGGTCGCAAGCCAATTTGAGAGGTTTCAAGTCTCTCGGGAACTTGCTTTTAAAAAGAAAAGTAACGTTGAAGTTTCATTTCACGGGTATGAATCAGATCCTCGTGAATTATTTGAAATACCAGAAGTAGTGCACTTTTCAAAAATATTAGCTTATAAGTTACCTTTATTCTTTTATTGTGATCCTTCTAGTAATTTATGTGGTTTAAAGTCAATAGCGCTGTGTTGTGCAAATGCACAGCTTATCAATAGCGCTCAAGTAAAAATTGACAAGCATGCACTTATACAATTTGTTCATAAACAACATGAACTTCTCAACCGAGTAACCGATTGGCTAGAAATGACAGAAGAAGAAAATGAGGAAATTTGTATTCCTATATATGAACTTCTTGGTATGGCGTAAAGTTACATAACAAGTGACTATGGTGTCAATTCCTAATTTTAAACCATTTTAGGATCCCACATGACACCATCCTTCACCATAGAATTTATGATCACTACCAGCTTTCGTATACACGCAATAATGGCTACTTTTTTAGGCTTTCCTGCTTTGACCATACGTTGATAAAGGTCTTTAAATTTAGAGTTGTACTGAATGGCTGACATCATCGCTATATATATGGCAGTTCTTATTTTAGGTCGGCCGCCACGTATCATTCGCTTACCTTGATACACGCCATTTTCACGATTAAATGAGGCTACACCCACTAAAGAAGCTGCCTCTTTGTTGTTCACATAACCTAACTCAGGCATATCACTAAGCAAGTTAAACGCGACCACATTGCCAACACCAGGCACACTTTGGATAATGGCATTTTTTGCTTTGTATTCGTCACATTGTTCAATCAGTTTTTGAAGTTTTAAATCGACTTTATCTATTTGGTTTTCCAGTGTAGTTAAGATAGGTTTTATGAGTGACGATAGTGTTTTTGGCATTATTTGAGAGCGATTTTTCTCCATCGTTTGCATATCCATTAACTGGCGTCTTCTCGAGAGTAAATCGCTCATCAAGCGCATTTGCTCTGGCATTAAAGATGATAAAGGCGTTTTAATCGCTTCACCAAAGTGAGCAATAAGTTGTGCATCAAGTTTATCCGTTTTTGCTTTTTGGCCGATAGCGCCTGCGAAGCGTTTTATGTTCACGGGATTAGCAACAACGAAGGGAATATTCGCCTCAGCGCAGGCTATAATAAAAGGCTGTTCAAGACGTCCAGTCGCCTCAATAGTGACGCACGTTACGGGGTGTTTTTTTAAGATTTGAATGGCGTGTTTAATGCCACTTTGATTGTTTTCTACAGTAAAGTAAATGTCTAAAGGCCTGATATAAATATCGAGTTGTTTTTTACCTGTATCGACACCGACGTTAATTTCATTTTGATTATTTTTTGTATTCATAATAAGCTGACTCTGCCTTGCTATTCGGGCTCGAGGCCCTGTTGACTATCCGAGTTTAATGCTTGGAGTTTATACAGCGTTCTAACTTGTTACCGGTCTCTCAATAGAGGAGCCTTCAATCAATCGAACTACTGTATAAAAGGCTTTGGTTGCAGCCAAAGTTTGGGCCTCACATTACCCGAACTAGGTTAAAATAATAATTAATTTATGGGTTTATTATCCATACAAGCTATTTAAAAAGTGCAATGCTCCTGCGTTTATTATTTTAACTAACTGATATTTAAGCATAATTTTGGCGTTTTACATCATAATTAAACTAGGGATTAGTTACACTAATGAGAATTACCGCTACTTATATTGTTGCATTAACTGCGCTTTACTCTTCCAACGTATTTTCTTGCACACAAAGCAAAGATCCAGAAACTGTCGTGCAAGCACAAGTCGAGGCTTATAACGCACATGATATTGAGCTTTTTGCTAGTTGTTATTCCTCCGATATTGAAATGCAGCACCTCACAGGAGATATAGCACAGACAGTAGGCAAAAAAGAGTTAGTAAAGGCGTTTCAATTTTTAAAAACAGTGCCAAAAGGGTTCAAAGTTACTATTGAAAACAGAGTAGTTAATGGGCCTATCGTCATTGATTATGAAAGAATACAAGGCCTTGGAGAGGGAAGGGAAGATATGCTTGTTGTTGTAATATATGAAGTACGTGATGGTAAAATTAAAAGTGTATGGTTCCCACCAGCTAACTAATTCAATGTTTTTTTTTCAAAAAGCAAAAATATACAACACGCTGACTGTAAAATCTTTATGTGATTAATACACCAAGCATTTAATACGGAGTCCTAATGTCGAAGTATTTTGCCAAAATCAATTGGGTTAGAGACAGAAGCGAAAGTTATATTGATAATAAATATAGCCGAGAGCATGAATGGATTTTTGATGGAGGCTTAACAATTCAAGCTTCATCTTCTCCCCATATCGTTCCTTTGCCTTACTCTGTGGAAGAAAATGTGGATCCCGAAGAAGCTTTTGTTGCCTCCCTTTCAAGTTGTCACATGTTATTCTTTTTATCTATAGCTGCAAAAAATAAGTATGTAATTGATTCATATATTGATAATGCTGTAGGTATTATGGAAAAAGATAGTGAAGGTAAAATATCAATGACTCAAGTCACCCTTAAACCACATGTGAAATTTTCTGGTGATAAGCAACCAACAATGGAAAAACTTGAAAAAATGCACCATCAATCGCACCAACAATGTTTTATTGCTAATTCGGTTAAAACTAAAATTATTACTGAAATCACCCCTTAAAGCGCGATTATAGATGAATAAAATACTTTTAATGTTTTCCAATAGGCGCATTTTAGTTAACTATCACTTTTATTAATATCGCGCTATTTATTCAAGAACAGCTCGTATAAAGTAATTGTTTTATAAAAGTATGAAACTTAATGACTTTTAAATATATACATTAAAAATATGGTGGAATTTTTGGAAGTCTCACTTAGTAATACTCTCTATATTTCAGCGAGAGTCGATTTTTTTAAACTTCTCTGAGCGAAATTCGAAAGTAAATAAAAGATATATTCAAGTAGCTGTTGTTGGGTGTTTTTTAATTTAGGTAGTAAGTCGATATGCAAGATTTAGTATACAAATATGGACAAAGAGTTATTTCTTTTCTGATCGTTTTTACATTGCTCGTTAATTGGGAAATGTTTTCAATCATAGGGGCGGCTGGATTGACGCTTGCAAATAACTTGCTAATAGTTATATGGATTATTCTTTTATTTACTTCTGCCATAGGGTAATATCTAAAGACAAACTGGGGATTCTTTTTCTTTTATCCTGGAGTATTACTGACAACAATTGGTTTCTCTATCCCTCTTATTCCTTTTGTTATTAGTGTTTTTGTATTTGAGTTGAGGCCTTGGATAATGATCGGTATAAACTCGATGCTTTTAATGTTTGCTTTATGAACACATTGGTTAAAGCATGTAATTAATAAACCACCAAAACAAGTACACTAGATTTAATAAAATATTTTTAGTTGCGCTGCAATCTTCATATGACTAAATATCAGAATCTAACCACAGTTAAATAGCAACCCATTTTTAGTTTAAAATAAATCATTGACATAATATGTCGTGATGGTTACTTTTAATACATAATATTAAAAGGAAAACTAAAATGGAAATTTGGAATTTATTTACTGATTTTATTGTGCAATCAATCACCTTTTTTACTCAAGATGTGGGCGTAAGCCAAGCGGCTGCAATTATTTTGTTTACCGTTATTGGACGATTAGTTTTAATGCCGATTAACCTTGTTGCTATGGCTAATATGGTTAGAAATAAAAAAGCAATTGCCGCACTAAAACCTGAGCTAGATAGCATAAAGAGCAACTATAAAGAGCACCCCAGTGAAATCGCAAAATTAACTATGGCGTTGTATAAAAAGCACAATATTAAGTTTATCGATAAAAAAAGTGTGATTAATATGGCAAGCCAAGGTGTATTTGGCCTTGGAACTTTTCAGGCTCTGCAACAAATTGTATTTAATAGTAAGTTTGCTTGGATTGCCAGTATTGCAAAGCCTGATATTGCGCTTTCGTTATTAGTGGGGGCTATTACATATTTATCTATAATGATGATGCCAGGTAGCGCAGAACAAACCAGCACCTTATTGTTCCTAATTCCCGCAATTATTTGTGTGGTTACTCTCGTTAATTTTCCTTCTGCAATTGCTTTGTACTGGGCTACATCCAGTAGTACTAGCTTGTTGCAGTCATTATTAGTAAATAAATATTTTAAAAACCAGCAAACACAACAAGTCTTGTAAAGGTCGCTAAACAAAGGAATGACAATAATGAATATGTGTTATCAACCCACAGCTGATTTAATGGCATCGGCACTGTTAACCTACACCAATATGCGTGGATATTATGAGCATTATGGTGTTGATTGGCAGCAACTTAAAATATGTGAGCAAATTTCAGACCTTGAAAATTGGGATGTTTTGTTAAATGGCGATGTAGTGGGTGCAATGCGCTTGGCTTTCGATGATGAGGGGTGCTATATACGTGACTTACAAGTAGATGCTGCGTTTCAAAATATGGGTATTGGTGCTGCAGTAATTGATGAGGGTGCTCGTTTAGCTGTGCTCCAAGGTGCTATGCAACTTAGGCTTCGCGTTTTTAAAATAAGCCCTGCGCACAAGCTTTACACACGTTCAGGTTTCAGCATAGATAAAGAAGACGACAGATTTTATTATATGTCTAAAAGCTTAGTTTAATGAGCGTGACTTTTATTTTAAAAATCAATGTTGCTCAGTCACTGTAGATTAATATTCGTTCATTCAAACTGCTATCCCGACAATTTAATAAAATAGTTATGGATAGATTATGCGCTTTTTTACAAACAAAACAGCCACACTGAGTGTTTGCTTTTTATTGCTTGGCACGGGTTTTATGCTGATAGAAAACAGTGTGTATCAGTATATTGATAATAATGGTGTTCTACATGAAAGCGTGTTTATGCCCTTGAGCATACTGTGTTTTGCTTTGGGAGTTCTTTTTGTGGTTAGTTTGTTAGCCCGAAAAGTATTCGGGCTATTTAAAAGTGCTAGGGCAGGTGGGCATTAACCGCTGCTATTATTGCTCATTATTTAAATTAGCGGGCTCTAATAAATTAAATGTTGGTAAGCGCCATTTAAAGCGTACCGACGCCATACGAATTAAATAGCCTACTACTAAACTTGCAACCACGCTGATATTGTCATCAATGTTGTAGTGGTGTAGCGCTAAGTATAAACACGCGACTATAAGCGCTACGCTTGCGTAAAGTTCATGATGAAGTACTAATGGTGCTTGGCGACAAATTAAATCACGCAACAGTCCACCAAATACACCTGTTACTATAGCTGCGACCACACAAATTCCATAGTGCAAACCCATATTAAGTCCAACTTGGCAGCCAATAATACTAAACGCTGCAAGCCCTAAGGCATCTAGACGCATAAATATGCCTTTAAATTTAACCACCCATTTGGCCAACCAAGTGGTAACAATACCGGCTAGGCAAGTGATCAGTAAATATTCTGGGTGTTTTACCCAAGTAAGTGGGTAGTTACCTAATAAAATATCTCGTACGCTACCACCACCAATGGCTGTTGCACTGGCTACTAACATAACACCAAACCAATCCATGTTTCTGCGCCCAGCGCTAAGAGCACCGGTCATGGCTTCTGCTGTAATACCTATAATATAAACGATGGTTAATAGCATGAGATGATCGCTTGAAGTTTTAACAATAAAATAAAAACAGGATTGTAGTGATAAAAGCATGCATTGACGAGTGAAAAATTACATTAAAAACAGCTGCTTTCAGATTAAATAAACTAATGTGATAGCGAGGTGTGAATAGCCTGTTAATGTTACGAAAGCACCAGCTATAGTATTGAAAGCAAAAAGGACAAATGACCGTAAAAATGCAATAAAGCCTGAATTAATTTAAGGTAAAAGAGCGCTGTTGTCTTTAATTTTGTTGCTTCTTAAAAGTGGTTTTACTGAATAAATTAGCTTGAGCCACGTGCAATTAAACGCGGTGGTAGTAGGGTGCTTTGCACTTGCTCACCCCTAATGAGCTTTAATAGGTTTTCAACCAACATTTGCCCAGCAATAGTGGTATTTTGCTCTATGGTTGTCAGCGGCGGATTAATGTAACTGGCAATAGATATATTATCAAAGCCTATCACGGCTACATCTTTTGGTACGTTAATATTGGCTTCTTTTAATGCCCGTATTGCGCCTATTGCTATAAGGTCGCTGGCAGCAAAAAGTGCATTAAAGGTAATGTTATTAGCAATTAATGAACGAGTGGCATGATAGCCTGATTCTTCGGTAGAGATAGCATTGGCAATTTTACGCTCATTAAGTGTAATGCCATTTTGTTGTAACGCGTCTTTAAAGCCATTAAAGCGGGCAAAAAATTCGGGGCTATGATCAGAGGCATCGCCTATAAACGCGCAGTCTTTTCGGCTATGTGCCAATAAATGCTCAGTGGCGAGTTTACCGCCGCCATAATTATCGCAACTTATGGTTAAATCAGGGCGGTTATCAACACTTGCTCCCCAGCAAACAAATTTGGTGTTTTGTTCAAGTAAGGTGTTAAATTTAGGCTGAAAATCTATATAGTCGCCATAACCTAATAAAATGATGCCATCTGCACGGTGACTGTCTTCGTAATCAGCCTGCCAATCAGCACTGGCAGATTGAAATGACACGAGTAAATCATATCCCTCTTTAGCGCAAGCGCGAGTAATACTGCCCAGCATGGCTAAAAAAAACGGATTGATTTGCGATTCATCTGAGGTCGGATCTTCAAACAACAATAACGCTAGGGTGCTACTTTGTTGAGTGCGCAGGTTACTGGCGTTTTTATCAACTTTGTAATTAAGCTTTTTGGCAATGTCATGAACCCGCCTTCGGGTTTCATCATTTACCAAGGGACTATTTCGTAAAGCACGAGAAACTGTAGATTGAGACACCCCAGCATAGTGGGCTATATCAAATGAGGTGGCTTTACCTTTCATCACGATTACTTATTTAAGAGGACAATAAGGGGCTATTCTCGTTTATTAGTGATTTTTTTCAAGCTTATTTGTCAATAAAGGCATTTTTTTATTGATTTTCTCATGACACCGGTGTCACAATAAGGACGTTTTATCATTTTGTTGTCAAAACGTATTAGCTACCTTTATTATTAAAGGTAGCCTTTTTTACAGTGATAGCTGCTTTGAGGTGATAGCTCAAAGTAAATAAGTATCAATGATACCCCATTAAAATAATAAGTACTCATTACTTAAACAAAAGAGATAACACTATGGGTTTACACTCTAGCACACACTTTGATCCAATTCTGGTTGCCGATATTGGTGGCACAAATGCTCGCTTTGCGTTGATCACGTGGTTTGATGAATCAAGTAATCAATTTACCATTGAGCATAATCATACGTTTCCAAGTGCTAATTATGGATCGCTCGAAAGTGCTACCGAGTATTACTTATCAACAGTGTCTCATATAAATCCTAAACGTGCGTGCCTAGCAGTGGCAGGCCCAATTAACGCAGGCCAAGTTCACTTAACTAACTTAGGTTGGCACTTTAGCGTTAATGATTTCAAACACCATTTTGACTTAGAACAATTAAGCGTAATAAACGACTTTGCTGCATTCGCTTACGCCGCTCCGTATTTAGATCCTTCTCAAAACGTAACCGTTAAACCTGGCCAAGCAGACGACACAGCAAATATTGGTGTAATGGGCCCAGGTACAGGCTTTGGTGCAGCGTGTTTAGTAAGAACTGCACATTCGTGTGCGGTAATGAGTTCAGAAGGTGGTCATATTTCTCTAGCGGCGGTAAATGAACTTGACGCTCAGCTTATTCAAGCACTTAAGAAAGACCACCCACATGTATCGGTAGAAACTGTGTTTTCTGGACCAGGCATTGCTCATTTGTACAAAGCAATGGCTGCAGTTAAAGGGGTCGCCGCAAAGAATTTAGACGCTGCACAAATTAGTAGCTTAGCCAACAGCGGTGAATGTGAAGTATGTGAGGCAACGCTTAATCAGTTTTGTGATTGGATTGGCAGTGTAGCAGGCGACTTAGCGCTTGCTTATGGTGCTCTTGGTGGCCTTTATATTGGCGGTGGCATATTACCAAGAATGCAGGCTCGTTTACTGGAAAGCCGCTTCATTGAGCGCTTTTCACAAAAGGGCATAATGTCGCAATATACAGGTCAAATTCCGGTCACATTAGTAACACAAGACAACATTCCTTTAATTGGTGCTGCCGCGTGTTTGCATACGAGTCAACAGGTTTAATTACGTTGCATACATTTGGAAATAAATAGATGAAAAAAGTCACTATAAATAGCGTTGCTAGTTATGCCGGTGTATCTAAAAAAACGGTATCGCGCGTACTGAATAACGAACCAAATGTGAGCGCCGCCACCCGCGAGAAAGTATTAGCGGTATTTAAAGAGCTTGATTACACACCTAATCCCATTGCTCGAGGGCTTGCACAAAACCGTAGTTTTATTATTGGTTGTTTATACGATAACCCAAGTAAAAGTTATATTACTCGAGTGCAAACAGGCGCATTAGCTGCTTGCCAAGAAAACAACTATAACTTGCTGATTCACCCTTGTGAGCTCAGAGGTGATGCACTTATTAATAATATAGAGCAGCTATTACAGTCATCACGCCTTGATGGTTTAGTACTTACGCCACCATTTTGTGACTTTTCAGAACTGGTTGACTTTTTAAAGTCGAAAAAGATTCCTTATGCTCGAGTGGCTTCTGCTATTTTAGAAGATGACTCTATTTCTGTTACCAGTAATGACGAGCAGGGCGCATTTGAAATTACCGAACATTTAATAAACCTAGGGCATACGTCTATCGCGTTTATTAAAGGTCACCCAGATCACAGTGCTACACAGCAGCGTTTTAAAGGCTACAGGCGCGCCTTAGCAAGCCATGGTATTGAATTTAATGAACGCTTAGTTGAAGAGGGTAACTTTAGTTATCACTCAGGGGTAGACAGTGCGCGTAGTATTTTAGATTTATCGCCACGACCTACTGCTGTATTTGCATCGAATGATTACATGGCAGCCGCCGTGCTTAAATTAGCCACACAGCGTAACTTGCGTGTACCAGATGATATTTCTATTGCTGGCTTTGATAACGCCCCCATAGCGCGTCATATTTGGCCCGGGCTAACGACTATAGCGCAACCCGTAGAAGAAATGACTAAACAAGCTGTTACCCAGTTAATTACCCATATTATTGAGCCGCAAGAGTCGCCTTATAAGGTGATTTTAGAAGCAAAATTAATCACGCGAGAGTCAACCGCAGCCGTAAAATAAAACCGCTTTTTCACAGTAGCCCGAGTATGAGTGACGCTTACTCGGGCTTTTTTTATCTGCATTTTTAACCTTCATTATTTGCCGCTAATATTTCACTAAAAATTCACGTTTATTTATTGCACATGTTAAAAAAAATGACTATTTTTATTACTCAGGGTTGACACCGGTGTCATTGTCATGCGTTAATACCCTGACACCGGTGTCAGGGTTGTTGTGAGAGGCTCCCTGGTAGCGTACCTTTGAACGGGTAAGTCAAAGATGCTCAGTACAGTTATTTTCGTGGAGTCTATAATTGTTACTGAGCCTTTATCCTCTAACGAATAGAGATGAGTAAAATTATGTTGCACCCTCGAATTCAAGAAGTCACAGAACGCGTTATTGAGCGCAGTAAACAAACCCGTCAAGCCTATTTAGATCGTATTTCGCACGCAAAAAAACAAACAAGAGTTCGTGCTGGTTTAGGCTGTGGCAATATTGCCCATGTTATGGCTGCGTGCAGCAGCGATGACAAAGCGCGTTTAAAAGCAGATGAGGTGCCAAACCTTGCAATTATTAATTCATACAACGACATGTTATCTGCGCATGTGCCTTACAAAGAATACCCAGATTTAATTAAAAGCATTGCCACTAAATTTGACGCGACCGCGCAAGTTGCTGGCGGTGTTCCTGCGATGTGTGATGGTGTGACCCAAGGTCGTGACGGCATGGAACTATCGCTTTTCTCTCGTGACGTTATTGCTATGTCTACTGCGGTTTCGTTATCGCATGATGTATTTGACGGTGTGTTTTGTTTAGGTGTGTGTGACAAAATTGTCCCTGGCTTATTAATTGGTGCTTTATCATTTGGTCACTTACCTGTGTATTTTTTACCAGCAGGACCAATGCAGTCAGGTATTCCAAACAAAGACAAAGCACGCGTGCGTCAGAAGTTTGCCCAAGGTTTAGTATCTCGCGATGAGTTATTAGAGGCGGAAAGTGCTTCTTATCACAGTGCTGGTACGTGTACGTTTTATGGCACTGCAAATTCAAACCAAATGTTAATGGAAATTATGGGCTTACACTTACCAGGTAGCTCGTTTATTAATCCATACACAGAATTGCGTGATGGCTTAACGGGTAATGCAGTTGAGACCATGCTCAAGCAGCTTACAGAAAACAAAGATGGTCCGTGTTTAGCAGATGTAATCAGCGAAAAAACCATTATTAATGGCCTCGTTGGTTTGCTATCAACTGGTGGCTCAACCAATCATGCAATCCACATTGTGGCGATTGCAAAAGCGGCTGGTATTCAGGTTACTTGGAAAGACATGTCTGATTTATCAGCGGTTGTACCGTTACTGACGCGTATTTACCCTAATGGCTCAGCAGATGTGAACCATTTCCAAGCAGCCGGTGGTATGGGCTTCTTAATGCGTGAATTAGCCAGTGCTGGCTACCTACATACAGATGTGACTACTATTTTTGGCGAAGGTCTTGCACCTTACATGTGTGAGCCACTGCTTGATAAAGACGATAACTTGATTATGAGTGATGCCAATGGCCCTAGTAAAGTTAAATGGGTTGCGTGTCCTGAAAACTCACATGATGAAGAAGTACTTCGTCCTGTAAGCAATCCATTTAGCAAGCAAGGTGGTTTACAGTTACTAACTGGTAACTTAGGTAAGGCGGTTATTAAAGTATCAGCTGTTGCAGAGTCGCATCAAGTGGTGTCGGCGCCAGCAAAAGTATTTAGCTCACAAGGTGAGTTACAAGACGCATATAGCCGTGGTGAGCTTAACCAAGATTTTATTGCTGTTCTTAAAGAGCAAGGCCCTAAAGCTAAAGGCATGCCAGAGCTTCATAAGCTCACGCCGGTAATGGCAACATTACAAGATCAGGGCTACAAAGTGGCTATTGTTACTGACGGACGTATGTCGGGTGCATCAGGCAAAGTTCCTGCGGCAATCCACTTAGCACCTGAAGCAGTTGAAGGCGGCATTATAGCTAAAATCCATGAAGGCGATATTGTTACTTTAGATGCGCCAAATGGTATTTTAAAACTGCATGTAAGCGACGAAGATCTTGCACAGCGTGAGCTACAAATTAGCCAAGCAAGCCAAACATTTGGTACAGGTCGTGAATTATTTACTGGATTTAGAAATATCGTAAGCAGTGCCGATTTAGGTGCAAGTGCTTTTGGACTTGAATAATAATTAGCCATATTGGGTAATGAGGAACAAGTAATGAGTATTGAAAAAATCTTAGCATCGGCACCCGTTGTGCCAGTGGTGGTAATCGAAAAACTAGAAGATGCCGCACCACTTGCAAGAGCGTTGTACAACGGTGGCTTAAAAGCACTTGAAATTACACTACGTACACCAATTGCTGCACAAGCTGTAAAGTTAATGAAAGCTGAAGTACCAGAGGCCTATGTAGGTACTGGCACTGTGGTTGATAAAGCAAGCTTTAACGCGTCAGTAGAAGCGGGCGCTGACTTTATGGTGAGCCCAGGCGTAAGCGATGAACTATTAGCATTGGCAAAAGAGTCAAGTATTCCTTTTTTACCCGGTGCAGCAACCCCAAGCGAAGTGATGAACTTAGCAGCGCACGGCTTTAAATTTTTAAAGTTTTTTCCTGCAGAAGCCGCAGGCGGAACTGCGATGATAAAGTCGATTGGCGGCCCATTACCTGATATTACTTTTTGTCCAACCGGTGGCATTAGTTTAGCTACTGCGCCTAATTACTTAGCACTTAACAATGTTATTTGTGTAGGTGGTACGTGGATGTTAGACAAACAACTTATTGAAAATAAAGACTGGCAAGCTATTGAAACGCTTGCTCGCCAAGCATGTGAAGTTAATAGGAGTCAAAAATGATTAATGTAGCAATTAATGGCTACGGCCGTATCGGTCGTAATGTATTGCGTGCACTGTATGAGTCAGCGCAAAATAATGAAATTAAAATTGTAGCTATTAACGATTTAGCCCCAGCCAATGTAAATGCCCATCTGACTCAGTTTGACTCAGTACATGGTCGTTTTTCACAGCAAGTAACACTTAAAGATAACACTATGCTAATTGGCGATGATGTGATCACCCTAACGCAAGAGCGTGACCCTGCTAATTTACCGTGGAAAGAACTAAACGTTGATATCGTACTTGAATGTACGGGGTTATTTACTTCTCGCGAAGCAGCTAATAAGCATATTGAAGCGGGCGCGAAAAAAGTAGTGGTATCGGCTCCTGGTACAGATATGGATGCTACCGTAGTGCACGGTGTAAATAGCGATGTAATTAATGCCGATAGCAACATTATTTCTAATGCTTCATGTACAACCAATTGTTTAGCGCCTGTTGCTAAAGCAATTAACGATACAGTAGGAATTGAACAAGGTAGCATGACCACCATTCATGCATACACTAACGACCAAAATTTATCTGATGTATACCACCCAGATTTATACCGTGCGCGTAGTGCAACTCAATCTATGATCCCAACTAAAACGGGCGCAGCGAAAGCAGTTGGTTTAGTACTGCCTGAACTTGCCGGTAAATTAGATGGCATGGCGGTACGTGTACCAACCATCAATGTGTCATTGGTTGACTTAACCTTTATTGCTAAGCGCGATACAAGCATTGAAGAAATTAACCAAGTGGTTAAAGACGCTGCGTTTGGCTCTATGAAAGGTATTTTAGAGTACAACGAGCTACCGCTTGTTTCTATCGACTTTAACCATAACCCAGCATCATCAATTTTTGATGCAACGCAAACGCGTGCTGATGGTAAATTGGTTAAAGTAATGGCGTGGTACGACAACGAATGGGGTTTCTCAAACCGCATGTTAGATCAAGTTAAAGCGCTGGGTGCTTATTTATAATTTTTCCGTGTAGTTAAATTTTACTTTATCTAGCCAAGCCACGCACTGCGTGGCTTTTTTTGTGTTTTAGTTAGCCCAAAGTTTGCTAGAATATGCGCACTAGAATAGGGACTGCATATTATATTAAGGGAAATAATGCTAAAACACGTCACTAAAAAAATATTTCGTACTAGCCATCTGCAAATCGGTGAGGGTAATATCAGCGGTTATATTGCTTGCTTTTTGGCAATATTAAGTTGCTTAGGAGTGCTTGCATTCCACTTTCCGGAATATTTAACAACTCCAGAATTACGCAAAAGCTATAGCGTTGACTTTTTACGTCAGCTCATGTTTGTTGCTCTTATTATTTCCGGTAGCTTAGGGTTACTTAATTTTGTACGAAATACGAATAAGCGTTTGGGTGCCACTGCGTGGTTTTTTATTATACTGGCCATTAGCTTTGGTGGCCCGAATGTTGAAGTGAATGACTTTGCAGATAACACTCCTTATATTGGCTTAGATTGGTTTATATTAGACTTACTAGGCTCTACCTTAATTTTTATTTTAATTGAAAAACTACTTCCGCATCGAAAAGAGCAAAAAATACTTCGTAGTGAATGGCGCGGGGATTTAAACCATTTCTTTGTTAATCACTTAATAGTGGGCTTTGTATTACTGGTTACTAATCATTTTGTTCATTATGGGTTTGGTTGGGCGGTTTCGAGCACACTGCAAGCTTACATAGCGCAAATGCCGTTTATACTTCAGCTATTTTTAATTATTTTGGTGGCTGATTTAATGCAGTATTGGACGCATCGTGCGTATCACGAAGTGCCATTTATGTGGCGATTTCATGGTGTGCATCACAGTGCCAAAGAAATGGATTGGCTCGCAGGCTCTCGTCAGCATATTTTAGAAATACTGATCACCCGTAGTTTAGTGTTAACCCCTATATTTGTGCTGGGGTTTTCACAGCAAATAATCAGCTTATATGTAATTATTGTTGGTTTTCAAGCCGTATTTAATCATGCTAACGTGAATGTAAAATTTGGGTGGTTGAAATATTTTATGGTTACTCCGCAGTTTCACCATTGGCATCACGCATCCGATAAAGCTGCCATTGATCGAAATTATGCAGCCCATTTCTCGTTTTTAGATTACTTATTTGGTACTGCGGTAAAGGGGCAAGCAGAGTGGCCTAAAGAATATGGTGTTGTCGGGGACTACATGCCTGTAGGTATGCTAAAGCAACAAATTTACCCGTTTAAAAAACAAAAATAGTCTGTAGTTTTAGATTGCGGCCATAAGATTCATGGCCGCAGCAATCATAAAAAGTCAGCTAATACTCTAAGCGTTGGCCGCTGTGCAACATTTTCGCTCATGCATTGCTGCGAAATATGTTGTAAGTGCATTACTTCAGCACTTTGCTCGTGGCAGGTGGTAAGTAAGTCCTCAATTAAACACCCTAAAGCGCGCACTTCTATTAATTGCATTTGTTGACGTTGATAATCACTCAGCATAGTAAGATCAGTAGCTGCGCCAAAATCACCAAACAGAACCCTTGCTTGCGGGTTTACCATAGTATTGTGCGCATAAATGTCACCATGGCTTATATTGTGTTGGTGTAAGTGTGCCACAGTACAAACCATTTGCTTTGCAATGCTATAAATTGTATCGGTAGAGTAATGGCAATCACTTTCAAATGTATCACGAGTACAGGTATCAAGGCTGGGAGGTAAGCCTAGATTCGTAAAGCTTGAATCAATTAACTCCATCACTAAACCAAGCTGTTGCTGTTGTTCAATGTAAGCCAGTACTTTAATTAAGTTTGGATGCTCAAGCGCTTGCAAGCAGCAATTAACTTCATCCAGCGGATAACCATCGCTTGTAATACTCCCTTTAAATAACTTAACAGCAACCGGCTCTTTATTTGTTGAATAAGCAAGATGAATAATTCCTGATGCGCCTTGGCCTATTACTTTACTGAGCGAGTAGTCACTCAGTGGTTTATTGGTTAAATTTGATTGGGTAAGGCACTGTGATTTATTAAAGCAATTACCTGCAAATGCAAGCCAAGTAAGCTTAGGAAGTTCAAATAGCCAATCATCAACATGAGTTAATTGATTTGCAGAGAGTCTAATTAGTTCTAAGTTATGGCAGTTTGCCATGCTTGTTGGTAGAGCACTGAGTTGGTTACCTGCCAAAGCCAGCTTTTTAAGCGCAGTGTATTGGCCAAATGTTGCAGGCAGTTTGGCTATTTTATTATCTGTAAGAATAAGCCATTCAATCGCTTTAGGCAGGCTGTTATCTGCAAACTCAGTTATTTGGTTACCTTTAAAGGCAACCATAATAAGAGCGGGGCACTTAGCGAGTATTTTAGGTATATGGTTAAACTGATTAAACGACAAAAACAGTCGTTTTAATTTTGTTAAGCAAGCAAATTCATCGGGTAAATCAGATAAATTGTTATTTGATAAATCCAAGACTTCGAGGGTATCAGCAAGTGTAAAAATTTCTTCAGGAAAGTCGCTTAGCGTTTCAACCAATTGTAGATGTGTTGCACCAAGCAATTGGCCGTTGCGAAGTTGTGAAAGGGTATTCAAAATTAATTAATCCATTTTACATAAAACAAAAAGGCCAACTAAGTTGACCTTTAAACATTATTTGATCTGAACTCTGCTTGAAACAGATTTATTATTCGAAGTTCAGGTTGTTCGCTTAACGATTAAAATTGAGCGTTATGGTACACGTTTTGTACGTCATCACAATCTTCAAGCATGGCTAAAAAGCGCTCCATAACTTCAACGTCTTCGCCTTCAATAGGAGCTTCAACTTGAGGTACAAAAGCAATTAAGTCTTCGTCAAATTCTGTAACACCCATTTCTTCAAGTGCTGTGCGGGTATTGTTGTATTCAGTGTGCGGTGCAAATACGGTCACTTTGCCATCTTCTACTTCTACATCGGTTACATCAACATCTGCCATCATCAGTGCTTCAAGTACGGTTTCATCGTCGTCACCGTCAAATACAAAAATAGCAAGGTGATCAAATAAGTGTGATACCGAATTTTGTGCGCCAATTTTAGCGTTTGCTTTGGTAAAACATACACGTACATCAGCAAAAGTACGTTTGTTGTTGTCGGTTAAACAATCAACAATAATCATACAGTTACCTGGCCCGTAGCCTTCGTAACGCGTGGCTGCATAGTCTTCACCGCCGCCACCTTTGGCTTTATCAATAGCACGTTCAATTACGTGAGCCGGTACTTGGTCTTTTTTAGCGCGTTCAATTAAACGACGTAGTGCTAGGTTGCCGTCTGGATCAACACCGCCGTTTTTTGCACAAATATAAATTTCTTTACCGTATTTAGAATAAACTTTAGTTTTAGCACCCGCAGTTTTAGCCATTGAATCTTTTTTGTTTTGGTAAGCTCTTCCCATCTGCGTTTCGCCTTAATATGTATAAATAATTGAAAAAATTTGCAAGTCCATATTCTAAAGGTAAATGCGGGGTAGGGCTAGTAAGTATTGTTAGTAGTCAAAAATAAAACAACCCGCATAAGCGGGCTGTTTATTCGTTACAAATGATGAACGTTTGTCAGGTATTACCAAATACGAACGCGTTCTTCTTCTGGTAGGTATAACTCATCGCCTGGTTTTACATCAAATGCTTTATACCAAGCATCATGGTTACGAGGCGCTTGTGCTCTAAAGCGACCTGGTGCGTGTGTACCACCACGTAATTGGTTTAACATACTTTGCTCAGTACGTTTTTCTTTCCATACTTGTGCCCATGCTAAGAAGAAACGTTGATCGCCGGTTACACCGTCAATTACCGGTGCCTCTTTACCATTTAAGCTTAGTTTGTAAGCATGATAAGCCATGGCTAAACCACCCACATCACCAATATTTTCACCTAAACTGTTGCGGCCATTTACAAAGTTACCTGGAATTGGCTCATATTTGCTGTACTGAGCCGCCAGTTTGTCAGCTTTAGCATCAAAAGCAGCACGATCTTCATCAGTCCACCAGTTACGTTGAATGCCGTTAGCGTCAGATTTTGAGCCTTGATCATCAAAGCCATGGCCCATCTCATGGCCAATTACAGCGCCAATGCCACCGTAGTTTACTGCTGGATCTGCATTTGGATCGAAAAACGGCGGTTGTAGTATAGCGGCAGGGAATACAATTTCGTTAAACGAACTATTGTAGTAAGCATTAACACGTTGTGGTGTCATGCCCCAACGATTTCGGTCGGTCTTTTTCAGCTCTTTTTCTACACTTTCAGCTTGGAAAAACTCACGCATATTTTTTACATTAGCCATTAAGTCATTTTTGCTAATGCTTAAGCCTTCATAAGATTGCCATTCATCTGGGTAACCAATTTTTGGCACAAACGCCGCTAATTTTGCACGCGCATTTACTTTTGTTTCTGCGCCCATCCAATCTAAGTTATCAATACGCTCACCAAGTGCTGTGCGTAAGTTTTCAACAAGCTCAGACATTTGTTGCTTAGATGACTCAGGGAAATAACGATCTACGTAAATTTTACCAATTGCAAAGCCCAATGAGCTAGTGCCAGACATTTGGCTGATAGCGCGTTTCCAGCGTGGACGTGGCTCTTGTTGACCATTTAACTCTTTTCCATAAAAGGCAAAGCTAGTGTTAAATATTTCTTCAGATAATAGTCGTGAGTTACCATTAATCGCATGATATGTAAGGTAGTCTTTCCATACGCTTAAATCTTCGTTATTGATTAAGTCAATCATGGCTTTAACAGGTTCAGGCTGCGATACATTTAATTGTGGTACTTTATAACCTGTTTGTGCAAAGTATAAATCCCAGTTAAATCCTGGGTATTGCGCACTTAACTCATCGCGTTTTACTTGGTTTAGGGTTAAATCGCGATTACGGCGTTTTTCACGCGGCCAATGACCTTCTGCAATTTTGGTTTCAAGCGCTAAAATCGCTTGTGCACGCTCTGTGGTATTATCAACCCCTGCAAATTTAAGCATATCGGCAATGTGTGCAACATACGCTTCACGGGTTTTTACAAAACGTTCTGCATCTTCAAGGTAGTAAGAACGATCAGGTAAGCCTAAGCCACCTGCACCTAATGACATTTCGTATTTATTGGGATCTAAACGGTTAAACCACATACCGCCACCAATTGGAGCACGCACACCCGTAAGCCAAGATTGGCCAAATACTTTTGCCAAATCATCAGTAGAGGCAACCGAATTGATGTCGTTAAGCAACGGCTTAATTGGCGTGATACCAAGTTTATTAAGCGTCTCGGTATCCATGTACGAGTTATAAAAGTCAGCGACCAGTTGCTCTTCGGCGTTTAAGTTTTCACGCGCTGCAATTTCTTCAATAATTTCTTTAACGCGATCTTCACTGCGCTCAGCTAGCGCAGAGAATGCACCGTAACGGGTTTTATCTGCTGGCATTTGATAGTTGTCGTACCATGAACCACTGGCGTACATGAAGAAATCGTCGCCTGGTTTTACAGCTTCGTTACGCGCAGTTAAATCAACCCCAAACGTGCCTAATTCGGCTTGCTCTGTTGCTTGTGGCTTTTCTGCAACTGCTGCTACTTGCTCAGTTTTTGTTGTTTGTGGCTCAGAACAGCCAGTAATAAATGTGGCAGCGAGCGCCGCTGCAATTAAACTCTTTTTCATTATTTTCCCCTATGAATTCACGTTATTTAATTCGTTATATTTTTGTTATAAAAATAGCTACTTGATTGTATTGATAACTTCACTGCAAACAAACCTTTTGAGGTGAATAACCGTACCGGTCGATAAGATGAATGAAATACTAGCAAAATAGCAAAAAAGCACTCAGATACTTCAATCGTACCCGAGAGGCTTAGTTTATTGCGCCTTTGACTGCTTTTGTTGCAAGGTCCACATATGAGCATATTCACCATTTTGCATGAGTAATTCATCATGTTTACCTTGTTCTACTACTTCTCCCGCTTTGAGTACGATAATTGTATCGGCATCGGTAATTGTTGATAAGCGGTGCGCAATAACAATACTGGTATGATTAGAGGCAACTTCTCGCATAGCATTTAATATGGCTTGCTCAGATTGTGAGTCGAGCGCCGAAGTGGCTTCGTCAAAAATTAAAATTGGCGATTGTTTTAAAATAGCGCGAGCAATAGCAATACGTTGTTTTTCGCCACCAGAGACTTTTAGTCCGCGTTCGCCTACCAAGGTTTTATCGCCTTTATCTAGGCTATTAATAAAGTCTGTTAGGTGCGCCATGTTTATAGCTTTGTTTACTTCATCTTCACTGGCGCTGGGTCTGCCGTAGTGAATATTTTCGCGTATGCTGGTATTAAATAACACAGTATCTTGCGGCACTATGGCAATAGCTTTACGCAAACTTGCGAGGGTAACTGTGTTTATGGCTTGATTATCAATTCTTATAGCGCCCGATGAAAGTTCATAAAAACGGTATAACAAGCGGGCTAACGAGCTTTTACCTGCGCCACTAGCACCTACAACCGCTACCTTAGCACCAGGGTTTACATGAAAACTGACGTTCTTAAGAATAGGACGTTTACTATCGTAGCTAAAGCTGACGTTTTCAAAGCTAATTGCCCCATTTTTGAGTGCTAATGGTTGCGCGGTTTCGCTATCTGCTACTTTGGGGGAGGTATTTAATAACCCAAGCATGTTTTCAAGGTCAGTAAGGGCACGGCGTATTTCACGGTATACAAATCCCAAGAAGTTAAGCGGTAAAAATAATTGGATCATATACGCATTGATCATTACCAGCTCACCAATCGTTAACTCGCCGGTAACCACTTCATTAGCGCCAAGCCACATTAATGCGGTTATGGCACACGCAATGATCAGCGCTTGCCCTGAATTAAGCGCCAGTAACGAGAGTCTGTTTTTTAATCGAGCTTGTTCCCAGGTTGCTAAAAATGTGTCGTAAGTTTGGGCTTCATGCTGTTCATTATTAAAGTATTTTACGGTTTCGTAATTTAATAAACTGTCGATGGCACGGGTGTTACTTTGGTTGTCGGCAGCATTGGACTCACGAATAAAGCGGTTTCGCCATTGGGTAACCGTCACGGTAAAAAAAATATAAATAGCCACAGCCAATAGGGTGATCAGCGCAAACCAAATAGAAAACAAGCTGCCAAAAATAATCGCCACAGTCATTATTTCAAACAACGTGGGCACAATATTAAACATTAAAAAACGCATTAAAAAGCTTAAGCCACTGGTGCCGCGCTCTATATCTCGACTTATGCCGCCAGTTTGCCTATCTAAATGAAAAGCTAAATCTAATGAGTGCAAATGTTTAAACACTTTAAGTCCAATATCTCGCATGGCATGCTCGGTGACTCGCGAAAATACCGCATCGCGTACTTCACCCAAAAATACGCTAGCAAAGCGCAATGCGCCGTACATAACGAGTAATAAAGTAGGAACGAGCAGTAGTGGGTTAATTGATTTATCAACCGAATCAATTATTTCTTTTAAAGCCCATGGCATGAGTAATGTCGCGCCTTTAGCACCGACTAGCGCTAATATGGCAATCAGCACACGGCCTTTAAATTTAGTGATATAAGGCCAAAGAGTTTGAACGCTTTGTTTTAAATTCATGGCGTCGGGGCGTTTTACTGAACTTTGTCTGGAGCGCATCGAGGATCTCAGTATTTTTTTTATATAAATTAATTAGCTTAAGAACTGCTATTGTATTTTAATTAGCTGCCCTTATATACTAGCTATCCTTTATTTTAGTTTTAAATGACCAATGTTTAAATTTCGCGTTTTTTTCGCTACATGCTTGTTTTTTGCTGCACTCTTTAGTGTGCAAAGCCATGCTATGGGCGTAAAGCACGAATTAAACAGTAACCAAAGCAGTTATAGCGATGTTATTAATGTTGACCATTTAACTAACATTTCCGTACCTACAAAATCGCTTGGCGATTTACAGCATAAAAACTCAAAGCATTCTGATTTTGATGCGCATCAACCTAGGCTAACAGCCAATAACTCATTTTTATTTTTACACAGTGCGCAGGGCGATCCTGAATACGATGTAGTGCATGAGTTTTTTGCCCTAAATGGGTGTAGGCATATTTTTTTGCGACCGCAAGCAGTCAACATAAGTCAGCCTTGGTATACCTGGGTATTTAAAAGTAAAAAGTCGCGCTTGAGCGGCTGGAAAGACGCTAACCTGTTATACACCGCTGTAACTACCTATCACGCTTAAAGTTCCTTATTTAATGTTAATTGGTTTTAACGCATCGCGTTTTGACCTGCAGATTAATTGTGCCTAATAGGTACGTTACTGGGCTATGCCTAGTAATAAGGAATAACTATGTTAAGTCTAAAAAAAGAGAAAAAGCCATTTAAGGCTAAGTTTAAATTGAGCTATGTAGCCATGCTGATTGTATTAGTGTTACTAGCAATAAGCGCCTTACCTAATTTATATCCCAATAAGTCATGGTTGCATATTAGTGCAGCTTCTGATGTTAAAACGCAAGTAATGCCAAGTACTGAAAACCTAGTTAGCTTTTTAAATAGCCAAGGTTTTGAAGTGAGTGAAAGTTTAAAAGACCAAGCAAATATTAATGTACTTTTAAATACACCTACGCAAAGTGCCCAAGCTCAGGCGGCTTTAAAATCAAACTTTCCAAACACACAAGTTAAAATTGTTGAACATGCAACCAGCCCTATTTGGTTACAAGAGTTTGGCTTATCGCCTATAAAGCTGGGTCTTGATTTAAACGGCGGGGTATTGTTTGTACTTGATGTTGATTTAGAAAAAGCGGTTGATGAGCAATTACTCAGTGCATATCAACAAACAAAAGCTATTATTGTTAAACAAAAAGCCTATGGCGTTAAAGCGAAGCAGACTAATCAGGGCTTTGAAATAAGTGCGCTTGAGAATGCTGGTGATAAGCTAATAGTTGTCATAAAAGAGCTTAAAAGCCGTTTTGAAAACCTCACTACAACCACATCAACTAATGGCAACTTACAGGTCGTTAAAATTAGCTATTCTGAGCAAGGGCGCAGCGCATTTGATAAAGAAGTGATGAGCCAAACACTCACCACACTTCGCTCACGCATAGAAGAGCTCGGTATAACTGAGGCCGTTACACAGCGCCAAGGTAAGCAGCGCATTCGTATTGAGCTACCTGGCGTGCAAGATCCAGCTGAAGCAAAACGCATAATTGGTGCAACCGCGTCATTGGGGTTTTATCAACTTAAAGAGAGAGGCGGGCAAACGTTTAATTTGCAATCGGGAGGGACTATTAAGCTCGACCCTGTACCTATATTTACCGGAGAGCATATTAATAACGCTAATATAGGCCGTGATGACTGGGGTAAACCTTTGGTACAACTGAGCTTAGATGGCCAAGGTGGCGATGCTATGTCGGATTTTTCAAAGGCGAATATAGGTAAACCTATGGCAACGCTTTATTCAGAGTATTCACAAAATGCTAAAGGTGAAGTGGTTAAAAAAAGCGAAGTCATTAATGTGGCGAACATTGCCCAGCATTTAAGCTCGCGGTTTAGTATAACCAATATGCAAAGCCAGCAAGCGGCTGCCGATTTAGCGCTGTTACTGCGTGCGGGATCGCTTACTGCGCCCGTAACTATAGTGCATGAGCAAACTATTGGTCCAAGCCTTGGCCAAGACAACATTAACAATGGGCTGGCGGCGTTAATGTTAGGTATGGGTTTAACACTTGCGTTTATGGCGCTGTGGTACCGCCGTTTAGGGCTTATTGCAAATGTTGCGTTAATTTTAAACTTAACCTCTTTAGTGGGGTTAATGTCGTTATTACCTGGGGTGGTTTTAACTCTTCCAGGAATAGCAGGCTTAGTATTAACTATAGGAATGGCGGTTGATACTAACGTGATTATATTCGAGCGTATAAAAGAAGAGCGTCGCAAAGGTCGCCCCCCGTATCAAGCGATACAAGAGGGCTATAAACAAGCTGCGAATACGATTTTAGATGCCAATATTACCACCATGATCACCGCGATTATTTTATATGGCATAGGCTATGGCCCAGTAAAAGGCTTTGCGATAACGCTGGCGCTTGGTCTTATCACATCGGTGTTTACTGGTGTGTATGTATCGAAATATTTAAGCCAAAGCTTATATTTAAAGCTGGGCAAAAAAGCAGGAGTAAACGCGCATGCTTAACACTTTTTTAAAATGTGAGACAGGGTCACGTATGCGTTATACAGGCTTGCTTATAAGTGCCATATTTGTGTTGTTATCAGTATTCACTATTGCACAAAAAGGGCTTAATTTTGGCCTTGATTTTACGGGTGGTTATTTAACAGAATTTACCACCAGCCAAGGTGTTGAACTAAAACAGCTTGAGCAATTTATTGCTAAAAACCATCAAGGTGAATTTGAACTTACAGCACAGGGCAATAATCATTTTCAATTAACGCAAGCGCCAAGTGAGGAAGCTAATAATGATGCTTGGAAAACCGCGATTAGCCAAAACCCAGATATAAACGCAGAGGTTTTATCATCGGCTTATATTGGCTCTCAAGTGGGTGATGAATTATTTGAGCAAGGCTGCTTAGCCTTATTTGCTGCGATGGTCGCGGTAATGATTTATTTAGCTGTTCGGTTTGAGTGGCGTTTAGCATTAGGCTCTGTGGTGGCTTTATTACATGATTTAGTGCTGGTGGTTGGCTTATTTTCGTGGTTACAAATAGAGTTTAACCTAACCGTTTTAGCCAGTTTATTGGCAATTATTGGCTACTCCCTAAATGACTCAATAATAGTTGGAGATAGGGTGCGCGAGCTGTTGCGCATACCAACAAACATCACACTCAAACCAAGTCGTATTATCAACAGTGCTATTAAAAGCACCTTAACTCGTACGCTTATTACCTCAGGAACCACGCTCGCAACAGTGGCAAGTGTTTGGCTGTTAGCTGGCGCGCCGCTGCAGGGGTTTGCCATTGCTTTGTTTGCAGGAATAGTCGTAGGCACGCTGTCGTCTATTTGTATTGCTGCTACATTACCTGAGCTACTTGGGTTAAGTGCTAAAAACTACGATAAGCAAGTGGATCAGCAAACGCAGGCATTAATGGATATGCCATAGCCTTAAATATCAGCATTGTTGTTACACAGCAAAGGGATAGTGTTCGATGTAGCAACAATGCTAAAATAGCAAATTATTTTTATCGAATTAGTGAATTCTCCAAATGAATAAAGCCCATGTTACTGAGCACCTTCGTTTTGCCTTAGATGAGCAACTAAACACTGCTAAAATTGCAGCTCAAACAGCTCACGATACCGCTACCCATGAAGAAAGTATTGCAGAGACCCAATACGATACCCTCGGGCTTGAAGCTGCCTATTTAGCACAAGGCCATGCAGAGCGAGTTAATGAGTGCTATAAAGAAATACAACTATTTGAAGCCATATACAACGAACCCGTTACAGGCACTGTCGTTATAAGCTCATTGGTATGTTTAGAAGACGATGCCAGCACACAAAAATGGTTTTATTTAGGCCCAGCAGCTGGTGGATTAACCGTTGATATTAAAGGCACAACCATTCAAGTACTTACCTCTGGCGCACCATTAGGCCAACAGTTATTAGGTAAACAAGTCGATGATGAAGTTAGTTTAACACTCGGTGATGTAAAACATAGTTACGATGTGGTTGAAGTGCTTTGAATGTAGTATTTATTTGTCTCTTACTCTGAGGCGTAGCATCTCGTAGGCCTCTTTGTTAAATTATTGCCTAAAACTTATAGAATAAAATTAAAGATGAGCCGTTTATGAACTTGGTATTGGTCAGTGATATTTTTGGTAATACAGCGGCTTTAAAAGCATTTGCTGAAAAACTAAACGCTCAGTCTATTGTCGATCCCTATGGCGGGGTTGATATGGCATTTAACAGTGAACAGCAGGCCTATGAGTATTTTAGTCAGCATATAGGCCTTGATGAGTATGTAGCTATTTTACAAAAAGCGATTAAACCACTCGCTGGCAACACTATATTGATTGGTTTTAGTGTTGGCGCATCGGCAATTTGGTCAATGTCTGCACACCCGGCGATTAAAACGATAGCTAAGGGCATTTGTTTTTACAGCTCGCAAATTAGGCACCATACAGATATACAACCACAATTTGAGATTGAACTCATTTTTCCGCATTATGAGCCGCACTTTGATGTTAAATCATTACAGGTGGAGCTTGCAACAAAGGCTAATGTTAACGTAAAGCATGTTGATTACTTACATGGTTTTATGAACCCACACTCAAGTAACTTTAATCAGAATGCTTACGATCAAACATTAGCTGCGCTATCTAAAGAGCTAAAAAATTAGCAGTTAAGCGTTATTGCTTTGTGTTAATTTTTACAAGTGAGTTTTTGTAATTTCAGGCTTTTTTCACAAACTTAGCCGTTACCATCATTTCGCCAATGCCATCTACTTTACAATCTAGCTGGTGATCTTTTTTATCAAGCACACGTCTTACCAAAGCTTTAGTACCAATTTTTATAACCTGAGAACTGCCTTTAATTTTTAAATCTTTCGCAACGGTTACTTTGTCACCATCGACTAGTAAAGTGCCGTTTGCATCTTTTACCAAAATAGCGTCTTCATCGCTTGTATTATTTGGGTTCCATTCATAAGCACATTCTGGGCATATAAGCAGCTGTTGGTCTTCGTAAATGTATTCACATTGGCATTTAGGGCAAGCGGGAAGAGACATAATGATCACTTTTAGTGGTAAATTTTGGCTATTTTAAAACACAAATTAACAATAAAAAAGTTCATCAAATATTTTTATCTTCACGCTAAAAATATCTCGTTTGTGTGTATTTAAAAAAGGACTTATAAAGCAAGTGTCGCTTAAGCAATTTAAGCGCTAACGTTTATAGTAGATATTCGTTAAAGCACCTATCGTATTAAGTGATTTGCTATTTGCTGCACTTAGTCCGATGGGTGTTTCTATTTGCTGTTTAACTACCTGAGCTAACTAGCCAAGGTATTATTTATATTTTGACTTAACTAGGAAAAGTCGTGTTTAAAACCTTAATTGTGGTTGATAACAACGAGCAAGCACTTGCTCTTTCATTTGAAAATGTCATTACGTTTAACACCTACTCGCGTGACTACCCAAAACGCAACGAACCTAAAACCCGCATTATTAATTTATGCGACTCAAGCCAATACTTGAGTAAGGGTTATTATTGTTCATTGCTTGCAGAAGCCCGCAAACACCAAGTATTACCAAGCGTTAAAACAATAAACGCGCTTAGAAGTGGACAAGCACCTATTTTAAATACTGGGCATATTGATGGCGCAGTTTATTTTGGTAATGCTCTTAACGAATTACAAAGTAAAGCGGCTAAATCGATATTTAAACAATACCCAGCGCCTATTTTATTTGTCGATCAGCAAGGTTTATTGCAACAAGGCTCTTTAACCTCATTAAGTGAGCAACAATATGCTGCGTTTATTGAAAAGCTCAATGAGTTTACCCAAACGCAATGGCGTATTGGTAAAGTAGAGCGCCGTTTTCGTTGGGATATGGCGATATTGGTTGATCATAACGAAAAAGTACCGCCAAGCGATAAAGATGCAATTACACGTTTTATAAAAGCAGCAGCGAAACATGGTATTAACGCAAAAGCACTTAGCTTTGAGGAAATAGATAATATTGCCCAATTTGATGCGTTGTTTATTCGTCAAACAACAGCGATTGATCACCCAACCTACCGCCTTGCAAGTAAAGCGCAAAGCCTTGGTTTAGTGGTGATTGACGATGCGGAGTCTATTTTACGGTGCTGTAATAAAGTGTACTTACATGATGCATTTAATTATCAAAAAGTACCGAGCTTAAAAACCGTGGTGGTGGCAGATCAATCAAAAGACACAATTGAGCAACTAGAAGCGTCGTTTACTTATCCGCTGGTATTAAAAATGCCAGAAGGGTCGTTTTCAAAAGGCGTTTATAAAGTTGCTAATCGTGATGAATTAGAAGCTAAGCTTAGTGAATTATTTGCACTGAGTGCGCTGGTATTGGCACAAGAATACATGTACACCGAATACGATTGGCGCGTAGGGGTACTTAATGGTCGTGCTATTTATGCATGTCGTTATTTAATGGCGCGTAACCATTGGCAAATATACAACCATGACGCAAAACGGTTTTTTTCCGGTGGCTTTGAAACTCTACCAACCTTTGAGTTACCAAAAGCTGTGTTAGACGCTGCTTTAAAGGCCTGCAAAACAGTGGGTAAAGGTTTATACGGTGTAGATGTTAAAGAGCACCAAGGTCGTGCGTATGTATTGGAAGTAAACGACAACCCGAGCATTGATCACAAAGTAGAAGATGGTTACTTAGGTGACGAGCTATACATGATCATAATGGATGAGTTTAAACAGCGGTTAGAAGCACGAGGCCGCGGCTAATGCCTATTGCTTTGGCTGAAAAAGTAACAGTGACGACCAAGCTAGTTATTCGCCCTGCAATAACCACTGACTTAAAGGCGTTGGTGGCGCTTGAAAATACTTGCTTTAGTAACGATAAGCTAAGTGCGCGTAGTTTAAAGCGCTGGCTTGGGGTTAAACATGGGATTTTATTAGTTGCTGAGCAAAATGCGCAACTATGTGGCTATGGCTTAGTGTGGTGCCATAAAGGCACGCGTTTAGCGCGTTTGTATTCGTTAGCCGTATTACCAACAATGCAGGGCAAGGGCATAGCCAAAAAATTACTCAATGAACTTGAAAAAGCGACCAGTGAGCGTGGACGTATTTATTTGCGCCTAGAAGTTGCAGTAAATAACGACAGCGCCATTGGGCTTTATAAAAGTGTGGGGTATCGCGTATTTGGTCAATACAGTGATTATTATGACGATCACAGTGATGCCTTACGCATGCAAAAAAATATTCGCCAAACCAGTGAGTTGCAGGTTGAGCGTTTAACGCCATGGTATCAGCAAACCACCGAGTTTACCTGTGGTCCTGCTGCGTTATTAATGGCAATGGCTGCTCTTGACTCAAACACAGAGCTGAGTCAGTCACATGAATTAGCTTTGTGGCGTGAAGGTACCACTATTTTTATGACCTCTGGGCATGGCGGTTGTCACCCATTTGGCTTGGCACTGGCTGCAAATAAACGCGGTTTTACAAGTGAGGTAATTGTTAATACATCTGAACCATTATTTTTAGATGGGGTTCGCAGTGATAACAAAAAATCAGTATTGGCCACGGTTCATAAACAGTTTGTTGAGGGTATTGCAGCGGCAAATATTTCAGTTACACAAAAAGATGTTGAATTAACTGACATAGAAAACTGGTTGAGTCAGGGGTTTAGTGTGTTGCTGTTAATTAGTACGTATCGGTTTGATGGTAAAAAATCACCGCACTGGGTGTGTGTAACCCATTTAGATGCACATTGTGTTTACGTACATGACCCATTTTGCCAGCCTGGAAAAGATAACCAGCTAGCAATAGATTGTCAGTACGTACCAATTGCACGTAGCGACTTTAGTAAAATGTCGGCATTTGGTAGCCAAAGGCTCAGAACGGCAGTTGCCATTGGTAAAGTAAAATAGATTAGGATATTAAGTGACATTTTTAGATTTTATCGATGTAGCGCCATACTCATGGGCAGCTATTGGCACCGCCGCTTTTTGTGGCGCTATTATTGGTATAGAGCGTCAATTGCGCGGTAAACCTGTGGGTATTCGCACATCAGCATTAATAACGTTAGGCACATATTTGTTTTTATCTACGGCGTTTAATTTACAAGGGGATGTGATTGATCATTCTCGTGTAGTGGGGCAAATAATCACGGGTATTGGTTTTTTAGGCGCAGGCGTTATGCTAGCAAAAGATGGTGCAGTGGTAGGGGTTACCTCCGCGGCCACTATTTGGGTGCTTGCGTCTATTGGGGTGATGATCGCAACCGAAAACTTAGGTGCTGCAATTAAGCTTTCTATATTGGTGGTTGGTATTTTATATGGTGTTGATGTGCTCGAAGCTAAGTTTAAAAGCCTCAGCAAAGGGGTGCACGCTAAAGTAAAAAGTTATCACAAACGTTATTATCGAAAAGACAGTATAGATAGCGAACGCCACTAAATAGTGGCGTTTTTCATGCTGGTAGAGTTGCGTTTAGCAAACTAAGTGCATCGTTAATTGCTGTGGGGCGGCCAATAAAATAACCTTGCACACTATCTACATTGAGCTTTCTTAACGAGTTGAGTTCTTCTTCAGTTTCAATTCCTTCGGCAACGATGGTGCAGTCGATTGCTTTTGCAAACCCACACAGTGCTTTTGCTAGCAAAAACTTACGATCATCAGTGTTTATATTTTGTGTGAGGCTGATATCTAATTTAATAATATCGGCTTCAAGCTCTAAAATGTGCTGAAATGACGAAAAGCCTGCGCCTACATCATCAATAGCTAAGCGAAGGCCTTTGTTTCTGAGAGGCCTAAGTGCAGTTCGCATTTTTTCGTAGTCGGAAATTGGCGAATGCTCAGTAATTTCTAATACTAGCCTAGTGCAGTCAATGTTTTGTAATGTATTTTTAAGTGCACCGCTTAGGATATGCGATGGTGAGCAATTAATAGCAATGTAAGTTGAATTATTAAATTTGGCTATGTTGGTGACTGCATTTTTAATGGCTAGCATTTCTAATGCTTCATTTAAGCCAACCTTTTTTGCTTCTTTAAACCATACATCAGGAGTTTTATAAGGTGTAGTAAAAAATCGAGCAAGTGATTCAAAACCTGCAACTTTATTATTTTTTAAACTAAAAATAGGTTGAAAGTAGATACTAATATCATTATCGCTAATAATTTGCTCAATAGCTGACTTGGCGTGATTACGCGATATACTTTTTGATAAGTTTTTTTCAATTAAGCCAGTCGCTATTTCCGAAATAATATTTAAAAACGATAAATCGCGATCGTTCAAGCTTTCATCATGGTGTGATTTATAACAACAAAAAGTACCGTATAATTTACCGTTTGACAGGTTGATAGGAACACCTATATAAGCGCCTATACCTAACTTTTCGGTTACGGGCATAGCCTTGGTTATTGGGTTTGCGTAGGTATTAGTAATAATAGGACTAAGCTTGTCATCGGTGATTTTTTGACAATACGTTTCATTAATCGGATCGGCATTACCCACTTTAACAATTTGGTTTTCAGAGGGATTATCGACCACTTTAAAAACCCGCTCATCGTTAATAAATTCAGATATAAAAGCAACATCCATATCTAAATGTTTGCGAACTAACGCGAGTAAGTCAGCTAGTTTAGCCTCAATGGATGCGTTGCTTTGTTGATCGACAAGCAGATTGGTAAGTTTATCCATCAGCTATCTCCCTGTATTAATTTCACCACACTTCATGCGTAATACTATAATTTATATATATAAAAAAATCTAATCAAGGCTATATCAATCTTTGCTAACCATCAAAAGTGAACACGGTTTAGTTAAAACTTAACCAAATAATTTTCGTCGCACGACTTTACGGTATTCGCTGGGTGTTTGGCGTAATACTTTTTTAAATACTCGGGTTAAATGCCCTTGGTCATTATAGCCAACCTCTAAAGCAACTTCCTGAATCGATAAATTAGAAGATGCCAATAAATCTTTGGCGCCTTCTACTCGTAATTGTTGCCAATATTCGATTGGACTTTGGTTAGTGGCACTTCTGAAGCGACGGGTAAAGGTGCGATAACTTAGACTAAATTGAGCCGCAACCTCCTGTAAGTTGAGCTCACTGGCTAGATTGGTTTTTAACCAAAACTGTATTTGTGCAATCAGCTCATCTGGGTGTCTATCTACTGCTCCCTCTAAGTAACGTTGATCTTCATAGGGTTTACGAATTTCATGGGAAAAGTTGCGCTCCACATGTTGTGCCGCTTCTTTACCATAATATTGACTAATAATATGTACGATAACATCAGCAAGTGCATTTAAACTGGCTACGGTATACATACGTTCTGACTGGGTGATAAAAAAATCAGGTTTTAAACTTACATTAGGGTAGTCATGCTTAAACTGTTTAGCATAATGCCAATGGGTAGTAGCGGGATGTCCGTCAAGTAAACTAGCCTCTGCAACAAAACAATTACCTGTGCCTACTCCAATTATATGACTTCCTACGGTAAAGCTCTCGATCAGCCAAGTGACTAATTGTTGATTAGCGCGTATCACCGGGCGAGGGTTACGCCAAATACCAGGCACAATAACTAAATCGCAATAAGGTGAGTTTTCGCTAGTACAATCAGGAATAATCGATAGTCCAGTTCGCGTCTTAATGGCATCACTATTTTTAGCCACTAAATGAATAGCCAGAGGTTTAAAGTTATTTTTATCACTATGGCCTTTAGCAAAAGCCTCACCCGCACGCAGCATCTCAATCGGTAATGTGAGACTGGTTACCAACAAATGCTCAAACACTGCGATACCAATATTTATGGGGGGAGTTAATGGGTTGTTGCTCATTGTGAATGCTCCGACCAGTTGTTTTTGGCCTTTTATGCCGCTTATTTGGCTATTAAAGCACAAAGACGTCTCTATAATCCAATTAAACTAATGTCATATTCTTATAACACGCATTTTAAAGGTAAATTATGACTGCATTACCCGTTATTGTAGGCATGGGAGGCATTAATGCCGCTGGCCGTACTTCTTTTCATCAAGGTTATCGTCGTATCGTGTTAGATAGCTTAGCGGCGCAAGCTCGCCAAGAAACGTTTTTAGGCCTTGCCACATTAATGAACTTAGTGACTACAGTAAACGGCCAACTTGAAGACAGCCAAGGTAATCATGTTGAGCAAAGCGACATTGAAGCACGCTTTGGTGAGCAAATTATTGCTGGTACATTAATTCGAAAAATTGAAAAAGAACATTTTGATGTTGATGCCACACCTTGGCAGCAAAAAATGACTTTAACGGCTTCAGATGATAGTTCAATTGTGTTTGAAACACGTCGTCGTGACTTACCATCGCCTTTACCAAGCAACTGGCAAATAGATGAGCTTGATAATAAAAAAGTAAAAGTCACGATTGCTGCTGAGCTAGATGTAAAACATGACTCAACCCGTGATAACCCGATTAAGTCGGCTGGGCAATTTCCAACCGGGTTTGATCCTGCCATTATGTATAACAGCCGCTACCAGCCGCGCGGTTTACAAGCGACCATATTTGCTGCCACCGATGCAATAAAATCAACAGGACTTGATTGGCAACATATTATGAATAGCGTAGAGCCAGATAAAATTGGTACCTATTCAGCATCGGTTATTGGTCAAATGGATGATAAAGGCTTAGGTGGATTAGTTAAAGCGCGTCAGCAGGGCGATCGTGTTAGTACTAAACAGTTAGCGCTGGGTTTAAATACGATGTCGACCGATTTTATTAACGCCTATGTTACTGGGAATGTGGGGACGACTTTTTCAACTTCAGGCGCATGTGCCACATTTTTATATAACTTGCGCGCTGCCGTTAACGATATTCAAGCTGGTCGTACCCGTGTTGCAGTGGTTGCAAGTGTTGAATGTGCGATTACTCCAGAAGTGGTTGAAGGTTTTGGTAATATGAGTGCGCTGGCCAATATTGAAGGTTTGCGCCGTTTAGATAATTTAAGCAATGATGATGAGCCTGACTACCGTAAAAGTAGTCGTCCATTTGGTGAGAACTGCGGTTTTACCTTAGGTGAGGGGGCTCAGGTTGCTATATTAATGGATGATGCACTGGCTCTGGAACTCGGTGCAGATATTATGGGCAGTGTGCCGGATGTATTTGTGAATGCCGATGGAGTTAAAAAGTCAATTACCTCACCTGGGCCTGGCAACTACATCACCATGGCGAAATCAGCAGCACTTGCTACTAGCTTGTTAGGTAAAGAGGCACTGCAACAACGTAGCTTTATTTTAGCGCACGGCTCAAGTACGCCACAAAATCGTGTTACTGAATCTTTAATTTATCATAAAGTAGCGCAAACATTTGCTATTGATAACTGGAAAGTGACTGCGCCTAAAGCCTATGTAGGCCATACTATTGCGCCTGCTAGTGGCGATCAGCTTGCCATTGCGTTAGGTGTATTTAGTCATAATATTATGCCAGGTATTACCACCATTGATAAAGTAGCCGACGATGTTTACAGCGAACATTTAGATATTCGTAATAGCCACTACGATTGTGGTGATATGGATATTGCGTTTATTAACTCAAAAGGCTTTGGTGGAAATAATGCAACAGCGACTGTACTGAGCGCAAAAGTAACCATGCAAATGCTTGCTAAACGCCATGGTGATGCACTGATGAACAGCTATGTTGAAAAACATAGCCAAGTAAAAGATGCACAGCATACTTACCAAACGCAAGCCGATTTAGGTCAATACTCGCTAATTTACCGTTTTGGTGATGGCTTGATTGATGAAAATGAGATTGTTTTAGATGAGCACAGCATTACACTGCCAGGCTTTGAAAAAGCAATTACATTTAGTACAACAAATTCCTATCAAGATATGTTCTAAGCACACATACTTGTTAGCAAGGCGCTTTTATAGCGCCTTTTTTAATGTTTGATTTATGACTAAATCAGTACATTTTATTTAAAGAACTTTCAAAAGTTAAGTGCAGTAAATCTCCAGTTTGGTGATGTCTAACTATCTAAATTGTAGCTCAGATCTCACGAGTTAGTATGTTGTAATCTTGTTCATATTCCAGTTAAAGAAATAATAGCTCATCACTTAAATATTAAAAATCATATCCTTTGTAGTTGCTCAGAGATACTAACTCTTGTGAATTACTAAATAATTAAATCTGTAGAAAAATTGAAAATACCAGCTTTGCTTCGTATCATTATTATTAACTAGTAAAAGTTTGGTTGATTAGGGTTTAAGTATTACCTTTTTGTCCTCATCAGATATTTATAATTTTATTATTTGGTAAAACTTGTTTTCTGCTTAAGCAATTAGTTAAGGATAGAAAATGAAATTCACATTATTACATCGCAGGTTTCCCCTACAAATAAAACTCACTTTTTATGCTTTATTATTCGCAGCTAAATCAAGTTTTGCTTCTGTTATTTTATTTGATGATGAGCCTAGAAATGGGGCTAAGTTATGGGCAACCTCATCTAGTGAATCGACTTTAACCCAAATTGGTGAGCCAGTAGTTGATGGAGAAAGAGCTATATCAATGCAGGCACACTATTGGACTCAATCAGGATTACGCATTGCTCAAGTACCTCCTTTTAAAAATTCAATTCTTGAGGCAAAAATATACAGAAAATCAGGAAATAAGGGCTCTTTAATGTTCCGTCGCGGTAACGATTCATTAAAAATAAATCTTGACGAAACCAATAACGAATTTTGGACATTGGATGGTATGCCCGGCCATAATAACTTTTCAGACGATACATGGCACACGATTAGAATAAATCTAAATGGCTTTAATCTTGATGAAAATGAAAAAGTTCTAGCTATTGGTATTCAAGGCCCTCTTGGAACAGGTATATTTTATATGGACTCGGTTTCCTTTATCGAGGGAGAGCCAGATAATGATATTTCTCCGCCGTTAGCTGGTAATTGGGAGCTGACTTTTGAAGATAACTTTAATTCAACTTTATTAAACCCTAACAATTGGCATGTTGGAAAGCAATATTTAGGAATGAGTGGTATCGCAGGTAATGCTGGGCGAGAAACTATTCGCATTGAAAATGAAATGTTGCAGCTTGAATCAGTAAAAAACACATTAAATCAAGGAACCAAACGTTACTTTTATAAAGCCGCTGAGGTAAGTACTTTTCGTAAATTTAGACAAAAATATGGTTACTTTGAAGCTAAAATTAAGTATGACTCAGTACATGGTGCTTGGCCTGCATTTTGGTTACTACCTGACAAAGGTATTTATGGTAATAATACTTATAGGAGGCAGTCATTATTAAAATTTAATCTTGATGATGTATCTACTACTATTTCTTCTGCATTCTTAAGACTTAAAATCTCTGAAGCAAACACTCAAAGCAGCATAGCTGTGCATAAAACACTTTCCACAGATTGGACCCAAGATACTGTAACTTGGAATACTAAACCGCAGATTGATCCTTTATGGTTTAGTCATAGCTATGGAGAGGTTACGGGAAACATAATTGAAGTGGATGTTACCAGTTATATAAGAGAGCAAAAAAGCTCTGGTAAAGAGGCTAGCTTTGCATTGATTGACAATTATATGCGTAGCCAGCTTATAAAAATTTTTAGTAGTGAATCGAATAATATTTCTGATAGGCCTGCTTTAATTGTAAATGAAGAAAGTTTATCCCCGACTGAAGATGCTTTTGTGCGAGGAGGTAATTATGCAGATACTAATTTTGGTCAAGAGCCACTTCTATTAATTAAAGATACTTGGGGAGATACCTCACCTACCTTCGATAAGGGAATGGAGTTTGATATTATGGAGAGTTTAGGTATTTGGGGGGAAGACATCAGTATCTCTGCTCTGCATTGGGATGGTTACGGTAGTCAACATAAGTCAATAAGTTCTGGCGAGCTTTATCATAATTATTCCCCTGATGGTTTTCATGTATATGGCATGCATTGGGAGCCTGGTTTTGTCGGTATGTATATAGATGGTGAAAAAGTTTGGGAGCACTATGACGACAGAGTTGGAAGTTTACCTTCTTACATTATTTTATCGTTACAAGTAGGTGGTTGGGATGGTAATGAAAATAATATTAGTGATGATTTTAAAGCTAATATGCTTGTAGACTATGTAAGAGTTTGGAGTGAAGCGCAATATGATTAATCGCTTTAACTTTGTAGTTGGTGATGTTTATTTTGATAAGGATTAAAATATTAGCATTTAACCATAATTAGCTCAAACGTGTTCTCCCCACAATAAAGTTGTGGGGAGAAAGTAAGGTTAAATATACTTAGCAATTAAACTGTGTTTATTTTTTTGCTTCCATGCTAAATAATAATTGGCAAGAACGGCTGTTAGGCCAATTACGACTGCAATAAATATCAGTGTTGCAACATAGCTCATACCGTATCCAGTTGGTAAACCCACCAGTGTTTCGCCATAAGTCAAATCAGAAAAACTAAAGCCTAAAACAGGGATAAGTAACCAACTTATTGCATGCAGTAAATACAAGTGGGCTAAGTACGAGAACATACTGGTTTTACCCAATACTTGTAAAAACTTTGGCGAAAAATCACTTTTTAGCTTGCTCAATAGTTTAAGCATAATTAGGCCTATACCAACGGTTAACAACATAAACTGCAGGGAAAGTGGGTATTTGGTCGGGTTTAAGAATGACATTATAGTGAGTAAATAAGAGTCACTAATCGTAAATATTGATGCGTCACCATAAAGATTAAAGCCACGCAAAAGCGTATATAAAACTAGGCAGCTTACACCCAAAATTAAGCCATAATCCATAACTCGGTTACTGTATTGCTTGGCTTTATAAAAAACACCTGCACAATAGGCTAACGCCATTAACCCAACAATAGGTGCTACGGGGTAGGTGGTTCTAATTTTAAAGTTAAAAGGAAGTTCGAGTACATTTTTTTGATGTAAAACAGACCATATCGTATTTGCGATTGTATTTGGCTCAAAGTTGACGGCATCAAATAAGTTGTGGCCAAATACTAAAATTAAGCCCATGGCAAAAATCGCATACAGACCGATTAAACGTAAAAGCCCCAGAATAATAAATCCCCAACCTATAGCCCAAATAACCTGAGCGTATAACATTGGAAACAGTGGATTAAAGCTCCAAGACCACGACACAATAGTAAATTCAAATAATATAAGGACTAGTCCACGTATAATTAAACTTTTTGAAAAAGCTTGCGTGGAAGTGTATTTATGCTCGGTTATTGCAGCTGAAAGGCCCGCTAAAAATACAAATAATGGCGCACAAAAGTGCGATATAAAACGAGTGAAAAAAGTAAGCGCATCTGTTCCTGGTATGCTCATGGGATCGGTCACTGAATAATTTAGACAATAATACATGCCGTGATCAATCACCATAAATATAATAATAAGACCTCTGAGTAAGTCTATATGGTGTAAACGATTTTGAGATAAAGGTAATGACATAAATATGCTTTGGTATGGATGAAAAAACGAGTTTAATTATATGTTATATTATATCATTTTGCGAGAGTGATAATAAAATACTTTAGTATAAATTATGTTGTAAACAATTTTCACTTACTAACAGATTTTTACAGTTTTACTTTTTTAATGGAGTTACTCTATTAACTAAATAGTTAAAGTTGAAGCTACTAAAGGGTTAAACATGAAAAAAATATTTTTTTTATCACTATTGCTGATGCTTAATGGCTGTACATTTTTTGGCGTTATGTTGGATGGACAAGCAGCCTCAAATGCACAAGAAAATCAGCGGATGAAAAATCCAGCTCGGTCTACTCCTTATGAAAATCCATTTGAGCCAGTTCCCGTTGATAAGGACGGGTTTTCTTTTGCTGAGCTAGGTTTCAAAATAGACTCTGCAGTATTTAGTTTAGTAAAAGGAGATGACGGTGTGATTAGAAAATGCAGGCAGGTCACAAAAAATCTTAAAGAATGTGTAGAAGTAGATAAATCTACTCTACACAGTAATGAATCTAAGCAGTTAAAAACTGATGATGAAATAATAAGTGTTGGTCTATAAAACTACTAATGAAATAGTAACTATGGTCGTAACCAGCTTGCATTTCGAGTGTTAACGGATAGCCTTTCTGTGTAGCTACAGTTACTAACTTTTGTGGCTTAAGTTGCTCATCTAAAAAGTTATCTGCATCACCTTGGCTAACCAACATAGGTAAATAATCAGCTTGTTTGGCTTGTTGCATTAATTCGCAGCTATCATATTCTGCCCAGACTGATTTATCAGTACCTAAGTAGCCAGTAAAGGCTTTAGCACCCCAAGGACAATCTATCGGGTTTACAATTGGGCTAAATGCTGTAGCGCTGGTATAAGCTTTAGGATTTTTAAGGGCAATTATTAATGCGCCGTGGCCACCCATAGAATGCCCAGAAATTGCTTTTTTAGTTGTTACTGGAAAATGTTGCTCTATTAATGCAGGTAGTTCCTTCACCACATAATCGTACATATTAAAATGAGTATTGTAAGGTGCCTGCGTTGCATTGACGTAAAACCCTGCACCTTGGGCAAAATCGTAGCTATCTTCGTTAGGAACGTTTTCACCACGCGGACTGGTATCAGGTGCGACAATAGCGATGCCTAGCTCTGCCGCTTTTTTAAACGCGCCTGCTTTTTGCATAAAGTTTTCATCGGTACAGGTTAATCCTGATAACCAATAAAGTACTGGTACTTTATTTTTTTCACTGGCGCCTGGTGGTAAAAATACCGCAAAACGCATGCTGCAATGGGTGCTTGAGGAAGTATGGCTATACTGCTTATGCCAGCCACCAGCCACTTTTGCTGTTGAGATATTTTCTAACATAACAATCCTTAAAAGCCGTTACTTAATAGCAACGGCTGGTAATGGTGATTAAAAGAAATTAGTAATGAATAACAGTACGAATACTCTTACCTTCGTGCATTAAATCAAAGGCATCGTTAATTTCTTCAAGGCTCATGGTATGGGTAATAAAATCATTAAGAGCGAATTCACCCGCCATGTAACGCTCTACAATTTCAGGAAGTTGCGAACGACCTTTAACGCCTCCAAATGCGCTACCACGCCATACACGTCCAGTAACAAGTTGGAACGGGCGAGTTGAAATTTCTTGGCCAGCACCAGCTACACCAATAATTACAGATTCTCCCCAGCCTTTATGACAACACTCAAGGGCAGAGCGCATTACATCAACGTTACCAATACATTCAAATGAGTAGTCAACACCGCCGTCGGTCATCTCTACAATCACTTCTTGAATTGGCTTGTCGAAGTCTTTTGGATTAATTAAGTCGGTTGCACCGAGTTTAGTCGCAAGATCAAACTTAGAGGTGTTAATATCAATACCAATAATACGGCTTGCACCAGCCATTTTTGCGCCAATAATGGCCGACAAACCAATGCCACCTAGACCAAAAATTGCCACCGTATCGCCCGCTGTTACTTTTGCCGTATTTGTTACAGCGCCCATACCGGTAGTGACACCACAGCCCAATAAGCAAATTTCTTCTAAAGAGGCTTCTTTATTTACTTTAGCTAGCGAGATTTCAGGAAGTACTGTGTATTCAGAAAAGGTCGACGTCCCCATATAGTGATAAATTGGTTGGCCGTCTTTGAAAAATCGCGTTGTGCCATCTGGCATTAAGCCTTTGCCTTGTGTTTCGCGTACAGCAGAGCACAAGTTGGTTTTACCTGAAGTACACATTTTGCATTCACCACATTCTGCGGTGTATAGAGGAATAACGTGATCGCCAACTTCTACACTTGTAACGCCTTCGCCCACAGCGTAAACCACCCCGGCACCTTCATGGCCTAAAATAGCGGGGAAAATGCCTTCTGGATCTTCACCTGATAAAGTAAAAGCATCTGTATGGCATACACCTGTGGCAGTAATTTTTACCATCACTTCGCCTTTTTTAGGCATCATCACGTCAACTTCTTCAACGCTTAAAGGCTGATTAGGGCCCCAGGCAATCGCTGCTTTTGATTTTATAAATTCAGACATGTGTATATCCTTTGTAGTGGTTTGAATATCAATTGTAGACCCAAACTGTTTGGGTGATGTGCCTATTGTATTTATTTCTATAACAATGATAATCTCTAAATTAATAAAACACTTTTACAGTTTGGTAATAATAATGCGTTGGGAAGGAATTGATGAGTTTATTGCTGTTGGCGAAGAGGGAAGTTTCACTCAAGCTGCACAGACGTTGGGTCTATCGGTTGCCCATATTAGCCGCCATGTTACTAAGCTTGAGCAACGGTTAAATACCCAACTTTTAACGCGTACGACCCGAAAGGTGGTATTAACCAAAGAAGGTGAGCAGTTTTTACACCAAGTAAAACATTTACAACACGCTATGGATGAAGCCACTCAGGGGCTCGCGTCTGTGCAAACATCCCCTAAAGGTAAAATTAAATTAACCGCACCGGTTATGTATGGTGAAAGTTTTATTATGCCGATAGTGCATTCGTTTATGCATGATCACCCCGAGGTAGAAGTAATCGCAACGCTCTCTAACGAGCAAGAAAACTTGCTGGAGGGCGGCTTTGATTTAGCCATTCGATTAGGCCATTTAAAAGATTCGAGTTTAAAAGCGCGACGCTTGAGCTCTCGGCGATTTATTATGTGTGCTGCACCAAGCTATTTAGCGCGTTTTGGCGAACCCCATACGTTAGGTGAACTTAACCAGCATCAATGCTTAATTGGTAACAGCAGTTATTGGCGAGTAAATGAAAACGGTCGTGACAAACATATTAAAGTAGCAGGGAGGTTGCATTGCAATAGCGGTTGGGCACTGGTTGACGGCGCTAAAAAAGGGTTGGGTATTGTTCAGTTGCCGGATTACTACATAGAGAATGAGATAAAAAAAGGGCAGTTAGTACCAATATTAACAGCTTATCAACCTCAGCAAGAGGGTGTGTGGGGGCTCTATCCTCCTCGGCAATTTGTTGCTACTAATGTACGGGTATTACTTGATTATCTAGTAACAGGATTAAAAGTTTAGCTTGGCTTAGTGATTTGCTTATAATATAGCCAAGTATAAGATTTATAAATTATTTCTTACATTTATGGTGATATTCAATTGCGCTGAGTTCGTGCTACTATAAAGCCACACTTTTAGCATTAATGTTTTAATTAATATGTTTCAACCTGTTAGCCTGTTTATCGGACTTAGATATAGTCGCTCTTCCAAAGGCAATGCGTTTATTTCGTTTATTTCTTTTTTTTCTATTGCAGGTATAGCGATTGGTTTAATGGCGCTCTTTACAGTAAGTAGTGTCATGAACGGTTTTGAAAGCAGCCTGAAAACGAATATGCTCGGACTCATTCCACACGTTGAAGTGCAGGCAAAACAACACTCTAAAGCGCAAATGAATACTCTTAAAGCCGATCTTGAGCAATCACCGTATGTTGATCATGTTAGTTTATACCGCCATGGTGAAGCTATACTACAAACAAATAAAGACCTGCATGGTGTGCTGCTGCAAGGGCTCTATGATAATGATGGCTCGCTTTATAAAATCACTGACAAAGTAGTGCAGGGGAATTGGCAAAGTGTATTAAATAATAATTATCACATTGCTATTAGCCGTTATCTAAGCCGTAAACTCGGCGTTAGCTTGGGCGATAAACTGCGCGTTATTATGCCCAATGCGTCAACTTATACACCCCTTGGTCGTGTTCCTAGCCAGCGTTTATTCAAAATTGCTGCTATTTACGAAACTGGTTCAGAAATTGACATGGGATTGGCATTTACCAGTGGTGTGTCATTGCAACGAGTATTAAAGCAAAGTAGCTCTACACCCCCTAATTTAAGTGTGTCACTGCATGAGCCATTTGCACTTGATGAATTTATTCAAGACAGCCAACTTATTCTGAAGAATTTTAAATACACCGATTGGCGTAGTAGCCAAGGCACTTTATTTGCCGCTGTGGCGATGGAGAAACGCATTATGTCTATGTTATTGGGCTTAATCGTGCTGGTGGCGGTGTTCAATATTGTGTCGGCGCTCACCATGATGGTGAGTGAAAAACAAAGCGAAGTTGCGATACTGCAAACACTAGGGCTAACGCCAAGCCAAGTACAAACGGTATTTATGGTTCAAGGTTTGTATAACGGTGTGATTGGTACGGCAGTAGGTGCCTCTTTAGGTATTTTATTTAGCTTATATATTAATGAACTGCTGGCGTTGGTTGGCTTAAATTTATTATCGGGGATTTCACTGCCGGTCAAATTTGATGCGCTTAGCTTAAGTGTGATTGCGCTTTTAAGCTTAGCAATGAGCTTTTTAGCGACTTTATATCCTGCGCGCCAGGCCGCTAAAGTAAACCCAGCCGAGGTATTACGTTATGAATGATTTAGTAATTAGTTGTGAACAAATAAGTAAAGTGTACCAAGACGGGCAAAACCAAGTTGAGGTATTAAAAGGGGTTGATTTAGCCCTAACCCAAGGTGAAATGCTAGCTATTGTAGGCAGCTCAGGTTCAGGTAAAAGTACCTTATTACATATTTTGGGTACCTTAGATACCGCCAGTTCTGGCAGTGCAAAAATCAAAAACCAAGATGTGGCTAAACTTTCTCGCAGCCAACAAGCCGCATTTAGAAATCAAAACTTAGGGTTTATTTATCAATTTCATCATTTATTAATGGAATTTAGTGCGGTTGAAAATGTTGCTATGCCACTGTTAATAAAAGGCTTGAGTGCCAAAGAAGCAAATGTAAAAGCACTCGATATGCTTGATAAAGTTGGGCTTGCGCACAGAAGTAGCCATAAACCGTCGGCACTTTCTGGTGGCGAACGCCAACGTGTTGCCATAGCGCGTGCTTTAGTGACTGAGCCTGCACTGGTTCTTGCAGATGAGCCAACGGGTAATTTAGATAAGCAAAACGCGATTAAAATTTACGATTTAATTAATCAGCTAAATAAAAGTTTAAACACCAGTTTTGTGGTGGTGACTCATGATTTAGAACTTGCCGACAAGCTGGGTAAAATAGCGTATTTAGATGATGGTAAATTATCAATAAAAGAGTCAAACCATGTTGCTTAGTGCCTTTATAAGTAAACGTTTCAGAGCCTATTCAGGCCATAAAGATGAAAAAAACGCGTTTGTTAGTTTTATTGCTAAGGCATCTACTATTGGTATTTTACTTGGTGTTGCCGTTTTAATTGTGGCGTTATCGGTGATCAATGGTTTTGAACAACAATTGGTTCATCGTTTATTAAGTGTAGTGCCACAAGTTGAATATGTAGCACCAAGTAGGCCGATTGCTGATTGGCCCAACAAAGTCGAAAAATTAAAACAGCAACCACAAGTAACAGGAGCAGCCCCATTTATAGCAGTAAATGGTATGGCGCAATTTAAAAGCCAATTAAAAGCAGTTGAAATACGTGGTGTTGAGCCTTCGCTAGAGAGTGACGTATCAGCGGTTAACCAATTTACACAAGGTAAATTAGTCAGTCAGCTAGCACTTGAGGATGTTATTTTAGGCAAGCAAATTGTCACTCAACTTAATATATCAATAGGCGACAATGTCACTTTATTGATCCCCCAAATTAGTGAAAAAGGGCAATCATTACTTGCGCCAAAACGGGTCACATTGACACTCGCAGGCGTTATAGAAATGGGCGGGCCTATTGATAGCAGTGCCGCGTTTATTCACCTTAGCAAAGCACAACAAACCTTAGGCTACGATCAAAGCCAAGTAACCGGCTTACGTTTACGAGTTGATGATGTGTTTGCAGCGCACCAAATAGCGCTGAGAGTAGGGCAAACAGTCACTGATTATGTGTATATATCGAGTTGGTTTAGAACCCAAGGCAGCTTGTATCAAGACATTCAAATGGTGCGTACAATTGTTTATATTGTGGTGTTTTTGATTATTGCAGTCGCCAGTTTTAACATTGTTTCGTCTTTAGTGATGGAAGTGCGCGAAAAAGAAGGCAATATTGCCATTTTAAAAACCATGGGTGCCAAAGACAGTACTATATTGGCTACTTTTGTAATGCAAGGCTTAACTCAAGCATTTGTTGGCGTAGTTTTAGGCTCTATTATTGGAGTCATTCTAGCAATCAATATTAGTGAGCTCTTTACTTGGCTGAGTTTATTGCTGGGTGAAAATCCGCTAGAAGGTGTGTATTTTATCGAATTCTTACCGAGTAAATTAGTTTGGCAAGATATAGTGTTAACTGTTATTGCCACCTTTGTGCTTGCAATATTGGCGACGCTGTATCCAGCATGGCAAGCAACACGTGTTGATCCGGCAAAAGTATTGGGTAATTAAACACAGTATTTAATAGGGCGCTACGTGTAACTCTGATAAACTGCGCCGCTATTAAACAGCTTTTGTTTGCTGAGCACTTATTTTACCTGGGATTTACTTTGACAAATAACGATATTTTACGCCGTATTCGCTACACCTTTGATTTAACCGATTCAGCAATGGTTGACGTGTTCGCCGCTGCAGAGCAGAGCGTCAGCACAGAGCAGGTGATTGCATGGTTAACTAAAGAGGGCGAGCAGGGTTACACCCCAATAAGTGACACTGAATTTGCGGTATTTTTAAATGGCTTTATAAATACTAAGCGCGGTAAACGTGACGGTGAGCAGCCAATCCCAGAGACTAAATTAAACAATAATATTATTTTTATGAAATTACGTATTGCTTTAAATATGAAAGCAGAAGACGTGATTGCCACACTATCCTTAGTTGATTTTGATTTAAGTAAGCATGAACTTAGTGCATTTTCACGTAAAGTTGAAAACAAACATTACCGTGTGTGTAACGATCAAGTTTTACGTTTATTTTTAACCGGTGTGCAGCGTACTTTTCGCCCAGATGGCGAAAAAGCTTAATGCATTTTATGGAGGTTGGTTAACAACCTCCATTTAAACCTCTTAAACGAACTCACTAAAACCTACGTTATTATCAGTCTTACCCCTTCTACAACTTCAGTCTCATAAAGCATTTTATATTGTTGCGCTCGTAAAAACGTAGAGTCGTATTTTGTTTTACTATTTTTTTAATACTTTTAACGTGTTATTCATTAAAACTGGCGTCTTTAGCATACAAATTCTTTATTAATGGGTTTTTATACAAAAGAAACAACAATTTAATTCAACATCAAACACGTGCATCCCGTTTATTTATGATGTTAAAGTGTAAAAATAATGATCGCATAATCAATTTCTCCACTAACAATAACGTTGATCATTTTTCCTGTTTCGAATTAAAAAATACCCACATGGAAGAATAAATATGAATTATATACACAGAACAATTGCGCAATTAAAGCAGACGAGTCCTGCGCAATGTGAGTTTTATCAGGCAGTAGAAGAAGTGCTAGACTCGCTAGAGCCTGTATTTGCGCAAACCAGTCATTACCAACAACAAGCAATTATTCAAAGAATGGTAGAGCCAGAGCGTCAGTTAATGTTTCGCGTGCCTTGGGTTGATGACGAGGGCAATATTCAAGTTAATAAAGGCTACCGTATCGAATTTAATTCGGCGCTTGGCCCTTACAAAGGCGGCTTACGTTTTCATCCAAGTGTAAATGCCAGCATCATAAAATTTTTAGGCTTTGAACAAATTTTTAAAAATGCACTGACTGGTTTGCCTATAGGCGGCGGCAAAGGAGGCGCTAATTTTGATCCTAAAGGACGCTCTGATGGCGAGATAATGCGTTTTTGCCAATCGTTTATGACCGAGTTATATCGTCATATTGGTCCTACAACCGATGTACCTGCAGGGGATATTGGCGTAGGGGCGAGAGAAATTGGTTATATGTTTGGCCAATACAAACGCTTAACAGGGCGCTATGAAGGCGTACTAACCGGTAAAAGTTTACTTTGGGGTGGATCGCTTGCTCGCAAAGAAGCAACGGGTTATGGCGCAGTGTATTTTGCTAACTATATGCTTGAAGATCGTGATGACAGCTTATCAGGAAAACGCTGTTTAATTTCAGGCTCAGGCAATGTGGCAATTTATGCCATGGAAAAATTATATCAACTAGGGGCTACGCCTATTGCCTGTAGTGACTCAAAAGGCGCTTTGTACGATGAGAGTGGCATTGACTTAAAACTTATTAAGCAATTAAAAGAGCACTCACGAGGATGCTTAAGTGACTACCTAGATACTCATCCTCATGCCAAGTATACGCCTCGCGATGAGTACCCTCAGGATGGTCATGCTGTATGGCGTTACAGTGCGGATGCGGCTTTTCCTTGTGCTACACAAAATGAATTAACCCAAGCGGATGCAAAAGCACTACTTGAAAATGGCTGTACTTTAGTCAGTGAAGGAGCAAATATGCCTTCAACCAAAGAAGCGATTGATTGCTTTATTGAAGCAAAAATTGCTTATGGACCTGGCAAAGCAGCAAATGCAGGTGGGGTGGCAACGAGCCAATTAGAAATGGCACAAAATGCCAGTATGCAAAGCTGGACATTTGAGCAAGTAGATGAAAAGTTAAAGCAAATAATGAAAGATATTTTCACTACAGCTAACGATACCGCAAAAGAATTTAATCAACCCGGTAACTTGTTACTTGGTGCAAATATTGCTGGATTTAGACGTGTAGCAGATGCAATGATTGAACAGGGCGTTGTATAGCGACGCCTCGGCTATTTATTAGTGAACCCAATAATTTTTATCTATATCTTGAGTAGGCATTGTTCAGGATATAGCAAAAGTAATGTATAATATTATTTAATAAGGTAAATTTAACTCGCTAATTAATAACAATAAACTATAGTGTGGATAAGGATAAGTGAGCTTATTAAGGAGAGTGCCGGTGCGTCTTATTCCCGCAATTTTTTATTTTTCAAGTGCAACAGAGCACAACTTCCAAAATCAACTCAATAAAAGCTCAATGCGTCTTGCTGATGCATCACTCTATCTAGTAACACTGTTTTTATTGTCTTTTATTTTTATGTCTTGGCTTAATCAACAAGAGCCTGCCAATTCAACCATAACAATTTTGCGCGTAACTATGGTGTTGTTATCGATAGTCCTCATTATTGTAAATAGAACATTAAGTTCAGAGTACTTGCATTCGCGCTTTTTCAGTTATGCGGTTTTATTTTGTTTTTTATTTAGTTATTTCTTTTGGGAATATGTGCAACGCTATAGTGAATTAAAAGAGGGTGGACCTATGCTTGTCGCTGCTGCATTTATAGCCATACCGATGCTGCACTTAGGACATAAACTGGTTTTATGGTCAATAATTGGCATTGCCCTGATATTTATTGAGCTTTTTTCTTCTACTTCGATTGCGTGGACACTTTATTTTTATTTCAGCATAGTTATTGTACTGGCCATAGTGCAATATCAACTAGATACCCTATTAAGAAAGCAATATAAAGCGGAATTATTTGAAACTGAAAAAGCCAATACCGATCAATTAACAGGTATGCATAATCGGCATAGTTTTGATAAACGCTGTAAAGCATTAATTAACAAGTTAGCGCCATCACAATATTTAGGGTTAGCCATGATTGATGTCGACTATTTTAAAAATTATAACGATAACTACGGCCACTTAGAGGGAGATAACGTATTAATAGCAGTCGCAAACCGACTAAAACATTGTGACGCTGATATTGTGGTGCGTTTTGGTGGTGAAGAATTTATATTGGTAAAAACATTACAGGCGAATGAGTTAGATTGGTTGAGTGACTTACCTAAACGCTTTGCAAACGATCCGATTGCGCATCAGTATTCACCCTTTAACCGTATTACTGTCTCTGCTGGTATTGCAATTGATAAATACACTACATATAGACCTTCAATTAAATCATTGTTGGCAACAGCTGATGTAGGGGTTTATAAAGCTAAAAATGCAGGACGAAATATAAGTATTACTGACTTTGTTGTTCCTAAACAACCTGAAATTGAGTAAGACAATGCAAAGCACTAAGCTGATAGTGCTTTGCATTTAACCAGCTTATGAAAATGCAGATTCGGCGAGCTCTTCTTGCATTTGTTCGCGCATTTTAAATTTTTGCAATTTTCCGGTTACCGTCATCGGGTAATGTTCAACAAAGCGAATATATTTAGGCTGTTTAAAGTAGGCGAGTTTGTCTTTTAAAAATAATCGAATTGCTTGCTCATCAAGCACTTCACCTTCTTTAGGCTGGATCCAGGCACAGACTTCTTCGCCAAACTTTTCATCGGTAATACCAAAAATTGCCGCATCTTGTATCCCTGGGTAGGTGTATAAAACTTCCTCAATCTCGCGGGGATATATATTTTCTCCGCCGCGAATAATCATGTCTTTAATTCTGCCAACAATACTGACAAAGCCTTCACTGTCCATTACCCCTAAATCGCCAGAATGTAGCCAACCTTGATTATCGATAGTAGCTTTGGTTTTTTCTTCATCGTTCCAATAGCAACGCATAATACCAGCTCCACGGCTACAGACTTCACCTGGTTGGCCTATTTTTTGAACTTCACCCACCTCATCAATAATCTTTACTTCAGTGTGCGCAAGCGCTCGTCCTACAGTGGTGACTTGACGCTCAATTGATGAGTCGGTTTCAGTGATATTGTTGATTGGGCTACACTCTGTTTGTCCATAGGCTATAACGACTTGGTTCATATTCATTAGTGTTTGTACTTTACGCATAACTTGTTCGGGGCAGGTTGAGCCTGCCATAACGCCGGTTCGTAATGTAGTTAAATCATAATCACTAAAGTTATTAAGCTCTAATTCGCTTATAAACATGGTAGGCACGCCATGAAGAGCGGTGCATTTTTCTTGTTGTACCACCTCTAATGTGGTTTTTGGATCGAAAGAATCACTTGGATAAATAGCTGCAGCGCCTTTACTTACGCACAATAAGCTGCCTAAAACCATGCCAAAGCAATGATAAAGCGGTACAGGGATACACAGCTTATCATGTTCAGTAAAATGCATTGCTTGGGCAACAAGCAGTGCATTATTAAGAATGTTTTTATGCGTTAGCGTAGCCCCTTTAGGGTTTCCTGTGGTGCCAGAGGTAAACTGAATATTAATGTCTTGATTACAGTTTAGGGTTTTAGCCACCGCTTGAAGTTCTAACTGGTGGGCATCTGAGGGCATGGCGAGTACTTCATTAAACGAAAACATACCATTTACTGGCTCATCACCTATACAAATTACATTTTTTAATGAAGGGAGTTTAGCGGCTTTTAATTCCCCTTTTTGGCAACTATTTAGCTCTGGGGCTAAACTTTGTAGCATATTAACGTAGTGACTGCCCTTAAATGAGGTAGCAGTAATAAGCGTGGAACATTCAACACTATTAAGCGCATATTGCAGTTCACTGGGGCGGTAAGCTGGGTTAATACACACCATGATTGCGCCGATTTTGGCCGTGGCAAATTGAGTTAAGCACCATTGTATATTGTTGGGTGACCAAATACCGACCCTGTCACCTGATTTAACCCCTAATGCCAACAACCCCATAGCAAGCTGATCAATCTGCTGCTGAAACTCCTTATAGTTTAAGCGAATATTTTGGTGAGCAACAACAACTGCCAATGCCTCTGGGTTATTGTCGACAATTGAATCAAGGTATTCTCCAATAGTTTGCTCTATTAGCGGTGTGCTTTGAATCCCCTTAAAATAACTATTTGATAGCGGTATAGTGTTTATTTGTTCTACTTCTTTATGCACTGTTTGTGTCGCTTTCATGACATTCTCCATGTTTTTATCTATCCAAGGCTTGTTGATTAAATAAACATGAATTGTCGACAAAGGGAAGAGGGTTAGACTAATGTCTTACACTTTTATTTGAAAATTTAGACATAAAAAAACGCGTAATATTGAGCTATTACGCGTTTTTACAAGGATGCAATTGGTATTACATTTCGTCGCTGCGGTAGGTTTTTTTCATGATATAAACGTAAGCATTAACGAATGCATTTTCTTGATATTTTTTAAGACCAGTGTCTTCGAACGCGATAGGGATTGGGTTGCGTTTTACTTGCTCTTTTATTTCAGTAGTTGAAAACACGCGAACATCGAGGTTGTCGATTAATTGAATAGCCGTTTCCATTTTGAACCCTTTAGCGCTACCTGCAAATTTACCTTTAGGCTGGCGTTCGCGAATGGCAACAGAATCAATTTGGTAATCTTGCATCAGCTTTGCAAAATCAAATTGAAATTTACGCATTATTTCAGTGTCGTTACCGTTACCTAAGGTAAAGCGTGTTTGGCGCACGTCACGAATATCAAAAACGTCGTTATCTTTACTTAAAATACAAAGTAGTACATCGCTACCGGTAATTTCTACACCACATGTTCTCATTGTTAATCTCTACTATAACTTAATTACCGGTTATTATACGCAACACGCATTAAAATGCGAGTTTAAGCACTTTGTGTGCTGCTTTAATATAGTGCTTTACGTTAATTTGATGCGGCGTGACTGAAGAAAAGTTATTAATTGCACATTTATGTTAAAAATGCGTGGTTTTTAGTAGCTTAAAACTTGTAATTAACGCTGCAGCACGCGACAATATCTTTTTTGTAGTTGAGCAGACTCAGCATCTACATTAGCCTTTGACGGCGAAAAATAGTCAATGCTTATTCGTAAAAGCGTTGTCGAGTCATTCTCATTTAATTAATTAAAAAATACACGTGATACATTGTAGGTGTCACCACTGTATGTAAGGATTTATAATGCCAGTTATTACTCTCCCTGACGGTAGTCAGCGTAGTTTTGAAAACCCTGTAAGCACGCTTGATGTTGCAAACGATATCGGCCCTGGTCTTGCTAAAGCAACCATTGCTGGTCGTGTGAATGGCGAACGCGTGGATGCATGTGATTTAATTTCAGCCGACTCTCGTCTTGAAATTATTACAGCAAAAGATGACGATGGTTTAGAAATTATTCGCCATTCTTGTGCCCACCTAATTGGTCATGCAGTTAAGCAACTTTTCCCAGACGCTAAAATGGCGATTGGTCCTACTATCGATAACGGTTTTTACTATGATATTGATATGGAACATTCGTTATCTCAAGATGATCTTGATGCTATTGAAAAGCGTATGTTACAGCTTGCAAAAACAAACTACGATGTAGTGAAAAAAACCGTTAGCTGGCAAGAAGCACGCGATACGTTTGCGGCGCGTGGCGAAACATACAAAATAGAAATTCTTGACGAAAATATTGCTCAAGATGATCGCCCAGGTTTATACCACCACGAAGAATACGTAGATATGTGTCGTGGACCACATGTTCCTAACATGAAATTCTGTCAAAACTTCAAAATTATGAAGGTAGCAGGTGCATACTGGCGTGGTGATTCTGAAAATAAAATGCTGCAGCGTATTTACGGCACAGCGTGGGGCGATAAAAAGCAACTTAAAGCGTACTTAAAGCGTTTAGAAGAAGCTGAAAAACGTGATCACCGTCGTATTGGTAAAGCACTTGATTTATGGCACTGGCAAGAAGAAGCGCCAGGCATGGTATTTTGGCACAACGATGGTTGGAGCATTTACCGTGAATTAGAAGAATTTGTGCGTGAAAAATTACGTGAGTACCAATACGAAGAAGTAAAAGGTCCAATGATGATGGACCGTTCGTTATGGGAAAAATCAGGTCACTGGGAAAAATATTCAGAAGCCATGTTTACCACGGAGTCTGAAAAGCGTGAATACGCAATCAAGCCAATGAACTGTCCAGGTCACGTACAAATATTTAACCAAGGTTTAAAATCATACCGTGATTTACCATTGCGTATGGCTGAGTTTGGTTGTTGTCACCGTAACGAGCCATCAGGCGCACTTCACGGTTTAATGCGTGTGCGTGGCTTTACCCAAGATGATGCACATGTATTCTGTACTGAAGAGCAAATCATGGATGAAGTATCGGCCTGTATTAAAATGGTTTACGATACGTATGAAACATTCGGCTTTGAAAAAATTGTAGTTAAACTTTCAACTCGTCCAGAGCAACGTATTGGCGAAGATGAAATGTGGGACAAAGCTGAGCTTGCACTTGCTGATGCACTTAAGGCAAATGACATTGAATTTGATTACCTACCAGGTGAAGGGGCGTTTTATGGTCCTAAAATTGAATTTACTTTGTACGATTGCTTAGACAGAGCGTGGCAGTGTGGTACAGTGCAACTAGACTTTGCATTACCTGGTCGTTTAGGCGCAACATATGTGGCTGAAAATAACGAACGACGTACACCTGTTATGATACACCGCGCTATATTAGGGTCTATTGAGCGCTTCATCGGTATTTTAACAGAAGAGTATGCTGGTTTATTCCCAACGTGGCTTGCGCCTAAGCAAGTGGTGATTATGAATATCACCGATAAACAAGCACCGTATGTTCAGGAAATTGTACAAAAATTAAATAAACTTGGAATTAGAGCCGCTGCTGACTTGAGAAATGAGAAGATTGGCTTTAAAATCCGTGAGCATACACTTAAGCGTATTCCTTACTTATTGGTTGTTGGCGACAAAGAAGTTGAGCAACAAGAAGTAGCAGTACGAACTCGCACAGGTGAAGACCTAGGCAAATTTAATGTCGATGATTTTGTAGCTAAAATCAGTGAAGAAATCAAAAATCGACAGTAAAAATCGAGCGTGTAGGGCAAGCAAAAATAGCCAGCTACACGCTTATATTATTGATATTCTTGGAGGAACGTACTATTAGAGGCGGCAAGAAAGGGCAACAAACAGCTCAAAAAAATCGTATTAACGAAGAAATTACAGCGCAAGAAGTTCGTTTAATCGACATCGACGGCGAACAAGCTGGAATTCAGTCATTAAAAGACGCGCAAGCTATGGCTGATGCAGCGGGTGTTGATCTTGTAGAGATCAGTCCAAATGCTGAGCCGCCTGTTTGTAAGGTTATGGATTACGGTAAGTTCATCTTTGAAAAAAGCAAAGAACTAAAAGAGCAGAAGAAGAAGCAAAAGCAGATCCAGATTAAAGAAATCAAATTCCGTCCAGGTACGGATGAAGGTGATTATCAGGTTAAGCTACGCAACTTACGCAAGTTCTTAGAAGCTGGCGATAAAGCTAAGATAACTATCCGCTTCCGTGGTCGTGAAATGGCTCACCAAGAAATTGGTATCGAATTATTAAACCGTATTAAAACCGATTTAGAAGAATTAGCAGTTGTTGAATCTTTCCCAAATCGTGTTGAAGGCCGTCAAATGGTTATGATGATGGCGCCGGTTGCTAAAAAGTAATAATTAGGCGATAATACGCACCGAATTTAGCTCAGGTTTGCAAGTGATATGAAAATGTCCACCTGAGTTAACCGGTTTTAAAGTAAAATTGCGGTATTTATATCGGGTTTTCACCGGAACATAGCAGTAAGTTAGGCCTTTAAAGTGGAGCTATAGCAATATATCTCACGCCTTCTTACTAATTTTAAAGCAATACAATTGGAGTTATTGCAATGGCTTACAAGCTAAAAAGTCACAGAGGCGCAGCTAAGCGTTTCAAAAAGACTGCTTCTGGCGGTTTCAAGCGTAAACAAGCGCATCTTCGTCACATTCTGACTAAGAAAACTTCTAAGCGTAAGTTACACCTACGTCCTAAGATGATGGTTCATAAAAATGACCATGGTCTAGTTTCACGTATGTTACCATTCGCTTAATAGGGGTTTTTAGAAATGGCAAGAGTTAAACGCGGCGTTGTCGCACGTGCACGTCACAAAAAAGTTTTAAAACAAGCGAAAGGTTACTACGGAGCACGTTCACGTGTTTACCGCGTAGCTTTCCAGGCTGTTACTAAAGCGGGTCAATACGCTTACCGTGACCGCCGTGCTAAGAAACGTACTTTCCGTCAATTATGGATTGCACGTATCAATGCTGCTTCACGTCAAAATGGTCTGTCTTACAGCCGTTTTATCAATGGTCTTAAAAAGACATCTGTAGAAATCGATCGTAAGATCCTTGCAGATATCGCTGTTTACGACCAAGTTGCATTCGCAGCGCTTGTAGCAAAAGCAAAAGAAGGCCTAGCGGCAGCTTAAGTTTTTGTATAAGTATTGAAAAGGAGCCTATGGCTCCTTTTTTTGTGCCTGCTATTTACTGCTTTAGCTATGTCATACCTTTTAGTTCCGTGTATCCATTTAACTTAAATTAGCTAAACCAGAATTTTAGGCATGTTCATTGTTGCTCTTAAGGTTGATATTAATTATGTTTTTATCAGTACTTGAGCAAATAATCAAAGGGAACTGCAGTTGGCTGCATTTTTTTGTTGAACTACCGCAGTTTTGGCATCTAAAAAGCTTTAATTGCTATAATTTTTTTAATTAATGCGTTTGCTAGAGAAGTATATGTTTATAAGTTTATTGGTTTTATCTGCAAGTATGGCGAATAACAGTCATTTACCGCCATTATTACCATGGGAAGGTGCGAGCACATCGCTATTGCAACAACAGGGACCTTTAACCACAGACTTTGAAATTTCTGCAGGAGTCTCGTCTCCTAATTATGCTGATACCATGGCATTTGTTGATAGGTTGGTAGCGGCTAATCCCACTCAATTTAAATCAAAAACGATTGGCTATAGTAATAGTAAACGTGCAATAAAAATGTTGATTGCCAGCGAACAAGGCTTTTTTGATGCTGGGCAAATGGCTAACAGCACTAAACCAACTTTGCTTATTCAGGCTGGTATTCACGCCGGTGAGATTGATGGTAAAGATGCAATGTTTATGTTGCTTAGAGATATTGCCACGGGTAAACGTCGCGATATATTAAAAAAGGTAAACATTTTATTTATTCCCATTCTTAATGTTGATGGGCATGAACGCAGTAGCGCATTTAATCGAATTAATCAGCGTGGTCCGGTAAAAATGGGTTTTAGAACAAACGCCAATAACCTTAATTTAAATCGTGATTTCACTAAATTAGATACCCCCGAGGTTAAAAGCGTACTTGCAGTCATTAACGATTACAATCCGAATTTATATATAGACGTGCATGTGACTGATGGGGCCGATTACCAATACGATGTAACCTACGGCTATAACCCAGTATTTGCTAGCGAGTCGCCTGCTATTTCGGATGCACTCAACCGTTACTTTAAACCTGTTATTGACCAAACCTTAACTGATCAAGGACATATCCCTGGCCCTTTAGTGTTTGTTATGGATAAACAAGAATTTAAATCGGGTTTAGCAGGTTGGGTGGCGACGCCTCGTTTTTCTAATGGCTGGGGTGATTTAAGGTCATTGCCAACTATTTTAGTCGAAAACCATTCTTTAAAACCCTATAAGCAACGCGTGCTAGGGACTTATGTATTTATAGATGGTGCTATTGAAGCGTTAGCAACCCATAAAGATAAACTCGCCAATGCGGTAAAAAAAGAACAGCAATTTGTGCCTAAGCAATTAATTGTTAAACGTGGTTACGCTGAGCAAGCTGATCATATCAAATTTAAAGGCATTGCTTATTCTAAGAATATGAATGCTTTGTCAAATCAGCAGGAAGTAAGTTATTTAGGTAAAAAGCAAGATTATGACAAGCTGCCTATTTTTTGGCAAAAAGAAGTACAGCACACGGTTGAAGTCCCTAAATCGTTTTTTATCCCGCCAGTGTATACCGATATTATCGAAAAGCTTGCCTTACATGGGGTATCAATTAATAAACTCAGTGGCGCCAATACACAGCCGTTAAAAATGGCAAAAGTGGCGCAATATAGCTTTGATAAAGCACCATTTGAAGGGCGATTTAGAGTGTCGGCACGTTTTAACTATGAACCGGCCACGAATGTCGATTTAGATGGTTGGTTTGAGGTCAGTACCCAACAAAAAGCAGGCGAGTTAGCCGTGCATTTATTGCATCCAGAAGCACCTGACTCTTTTTTTGCATGGGGTGAATTTAATACAATTTTTCAGCGAACAGAGTATATGGAAAATTACGCATTGCTCCCATTTGCTGAGAAAATGCTCCGCGATGATCCGAAATTAGCAAAAGCATTTAATAAAAAACTAAAGCAAGATAAAGCATTTGCTACAGATCCTGAAGCGCGCTTAAATTGGCTCTATGAACATAGCCCGTTTTACGATCAAGCTTATTTAAAATACCCAATTTTAATGTCATATGAACAAGATATAGTTATTCAAGCGCAAAAAAATAAAGAAATATAAGATGAAAATAATCACAATTCCCGTTACGCAGTTTATGCAAAATTGCCGAATTATAGTATGCGAACAAACCCAGCAAGCTGTGGTGGTAGATCCCGGTGGTGATGTTGACAAAATTAATGCAACACTAACACAGCATAACTTGAGCTTGTCAGCCATCTGGTTAACCCATGGACACTTAGACCATGTGGGTGGAGCTCATAGTTTACGTGAGCAATACAATATAAAGATTATTGGCCCACATAAGGATGAGCGCTTTTGGTTTGATAACTTACCAATGCAAGCCACAATGTTTGGATTTAAACCTATCAGTGCTTTTTACCCAGATGAATGGCTAGCACATGGTGATACCGTACAAGTTGGTCAGCTTGCATTTAAAGTACTGCATTGCCCAGGGCACACCCCAGGACACGTTGTATTTTATCAAGATACGCAAAGCACCGTTATTGTGGGTGATGTTATATTTAAAGGCTCAGTCGGTCGTACTGATTTTCCAAAAGGAGACAGTAAGCAGCTTATTAGCTCAATACAGGCCCATATAATGACGTTGCCACTGAGTACCGCAATTTTAAGTGGCCATGGTGAAGATACCGATGTCGCCAATGAGAAGGCAACCAATCCGTTTGTAAGTGGTCAATTTGGTTGATGTGTTTAATTGTTAAAAATATGCAGACTGCTTTTTAAAAAGGCTGTATAATTTAACCAATTTATTAGATAAATAAGAAATAAAATGTCTCTAAATCACGTAGATCGCCAAATATTGGCACTTTTACAACAAGATGCAAGTTTATCAACCGCTGAAATTGCAGATAAAGTAGGCCTATCTCAGTCTCCTTGTTGGCGTCGTATTGCTAAATTAGAACAAGATGGCTACATCAAAAGTAAAGTCGCATTGCTTGATGAAAAAAAGCTGGGCTTTGATATGTTGGTTTACGCCCATGTACGTTTATCAAACCATGGTAAAAAGAATCTAGCCGAGTTTGAAAAACTGATACTTAGCTATGATGAAGTGACTGAATGTTACACTATGGCGGGTACTATGGACTTTATGTTGCGTATTATTTCTCAAGGCATAGAAGGTTATGAGCACTTTGTACGCGATAACCTACTTAGCTTAGAGTACGTCCAAGAGGTTCATTCTAACGTGACCATGACCTGTGTAAAACGTAGTACAGCCTTACCACTGTAAAATAAAAATAAGCCGATGATAAACAAATCGGCTGCATTAACTATAATTGTGAAATGAGCGCTAATTTGATAGAATTCAGCGCTTTTTTTGTCAGCTAAATAAAACTGAGGAACTCAATGTTTAACTTACTCAGTAGGGCGCCAAGCTCTGCTAAAAACGATATTCTCTCTGGATTGACCGTGGCACTTGCCTTGATCCCAGAAGCTGTTGCATTTGCCTTTGTTGCAAATGTAGAACCCCTTGTTGGTTTATATGCCGCATTTATTGTTGGCTTAATTACGGCTATTTTTGGTGGTCGTCCAGGTATGATTTCGGGTGCAACCGGTGCGCTTGCGGTTGTAATGGTAAGTTTAGTACTGGATCACGGAGTGGAATATCTATTTGCCACTGTGTTGCTGATGGGGCTATTACAAATATTGGCTGGGGTATTTAAGCTCGGTAAGTTTATACGTATGGTTCCACATCCGGTGATGCTCGGTTTTGTAAATGGCTTAGCGATAGTTATATTTTTAGCACAGCTCGGGCAGTTTAAAGTACCTGATGGTGCTGGCGGTCAAGAATGGATGACGGGCAGTGCAATGTACATTATGCTCGGTTTAGTGGCGCTAACTATGGCTATTATTCACTTTTTGCCAAAATTAACGACCGCAGTCCCTTCGTCACTGGTTGCCATTGTGACGGTAACTGGCTTAGTTATTGGCCTTGACTTAGAAGCGCGTACAGTACTTGATTTCTTAAAAGGTATGACAGGTAATGAAGCTGCAACGATTGCCGGTGGTTTACCGCAGTTTCATATTCCTATGGTGCCTTTTAATTTAGAAACACTACAAATTATCTTCCCATATGCGCTTATTCTTGCAGCAATTGGCTTAATTGAATCGCTGTTAACGCTAAGCTTGATTGACGAAATTACAGAAACACGTGGCCATTCTAACAAAGAATGTATTGGCCAAGGTGCGGCAAACGTTACATGTGGTTTCTTTGGTGCAATGGGTGGCTGTGCCATGATTGGCCAATCTATGATTAACATTAATTCAGGTGGCCGTTCGCGTTTATCTGGTATTAGTGCTGCGCTGATGTTACTTGCGTTTATTATCTTTGCCTCAAGCTTAATTGAAATGATCCCACTAGCGGCATTAGTTGGGGTTATGTTTATGGTGGTACTGGGTACATTTGAATGGGCAAGTTTTAAAATGATGAAACGCGTGCCTTTATCTGACGCATTTGTAATTGTTTTAGTATCGGGTGTGACGGTTATCACTGACTTAGCCATTGCAGTGTGTGTGGGTGTTATTGTGTCTGCATTAGTATTTGCTTGGCAGCATGCTAAACATATTTACACAACGAACTATATTGATAAAGAAGGTTCAAAAGTGTACGAGTTACACGGGCCTTTATTCTTTGGCTCAGTTAAAAACTTTGCTGATTTATTTGATGTAAAGAACGACCCTAAAGACGTTATTGTTGAGTTTAAATACAGCCGTGTTGCGGATCACAGTGCAATAGAAGCAATTGATAGCCTAGCTGATAAGTACAATAAAGCGGGTAAAAAGTTGCATTTACGTCACTTAAGCAAAGACTGTACTGAACTACTTCATAAAGCACGTGATTTAGTGGAAGTAAACGTAATTGAAGATCCGACTTATAAAGTTGCTTCAGACAAACTTGCTTAATAAATAAAAAGTAAACATTGAGAAGCGAAAGGTACATACCTTTCGCTTTTTTTATGCATATAGCTCAATTGAATCGCTTAACCGAATAGCATCAGCCAACGTTATCGTTTGCGATAGGGCTATTAAAAAGTAAGACAGTTGGTAGTGCTATACACGTTGATAAATCGATATAATAATAACAAATTTATAAGGTAATAATTAATTTTGAATTGGCAGTCTTTAATTGATAACAGACAACGCTTTTTCTGGCTTTTGCAAATCGCTGGCTGGATAGGGTATGCGTTAGTTAATTACATTGGATCTAAAGTATTCGAAATGCGTGATATTTACGTATTCGTTATTTTACTTAATGCCTATGCGGGCTGTTTAATGACTGTCCCTTTGCGTTATATATATCGCAAAATTTGGAATGCCTCGCCTTGGGTCTTAATCATTGTTGTATTTAGTGCTTCGTATGTAACTGGTACGCTCTGGGCGGTGGTACAAAAGTTTAACTTGTGGGAAATTTATCGACACGGCTATCGCCCTGAAGAATGGTTCTATTATTTACAACAAGGGCTAGACTCCGTTTATATTATTTTGTGTTGGAGTGGCTTGTACTTTGGGGTTAAGTATTACCAGTTACTACAAAGTGAACGCCAAAAAGCGTTAAAAGCAACTACAATGGCGCACGAAGCGCAGTTAAAAATGCTCAGATATCAGTTAAACCCTCACTTTTTATTTAACACCCTCAATGCTATTTCCACTTTAATTTTGGTAAAAGAAAACAAAGATGCTAATTTAATGGTATCTAAGCTGAGTGACTTTTTGCGTTATACACTCAATACTGATCCAATTAAAAAAGTGCCACTAGAGCAAGAGTTACATGCATTAATGCTGTATTTAGAGATTGAACGTGTGCGCTTTGATGAACGGTTACAGGTTAATGTTGATGTGAGTGAGCAAGCTCAACAAGCATTGGTACCTAGCTTAATATTACAACCGATCATTGAAAATGCTATTAAGTACGCCATTGCTCACATGGCAGAAGGTGGCGTTATTGATATAAAAGCACAAGTATTTGCTAATGAATTATTACTTGAAGTGGGCGATAATGGCCCTGGCACTGAAATTGTAAATGGCCAGTTAGTTAATGCACAAGGCGTGGGTGTAGCAAACACCCAAGACAGATTAAAAACGCTCTACGAAAATAATTACTCGTTTGTATTATCACATAATACGCCAAGTGGATTGAAAGTTAATCTGCGAGTTCCGTTTGAGAAGGCTGTGAAGAAATGACAAGAATAAAAACGCTGATTGTTGATGATGAACCATTAGCACGTAAAGGCTTAGCCGTTAGGCTTGAAGAGTTTTCTGATATTGAAGTGATCAAACTATGTAGCTCAGGATTTGATGCGATCGAAAGTTGCAAAAACGAAAAAATTGACCTCGTATTTTTAGATATTCAAATGCCAGGCATGAATGGCTTTGAGGTAGCGCGTGCATTGAGTGAAAGTAGTAAAGACTTGCCTGCCATTGTATTTGTGACTGCGTTTGACCACTTTGCTGTTAAAGCATTTGAAATTCATGCTTTAGATTACATTTTAAAACCCGTTGATGATAACAGATTAAAACAGGCGGTAGAAAAAGTGCATACCTATTTAAAAACTCAGCAGGATAACGCCCATAAGAAAAAATTAGCCAGTTTTGTAGCTGGGATAACGGGTAATAACTGCGAAGAAATTTTAAAGAAATTAGCCACAGGTGATACCTTAACTGATCGGCGTTACCCTGAGTCACTAGCAGTAAAAGAGCAGGGCGAAATTGTTAGAGTGCCCGTTGCCACGATACAGTGGGTAGATGCGGCAGGTGATTATATGTGTTTGCATTGCCAAGACGGGCAAACGCATATATTACGTAAAACCATGAAAGAGCTTGAACAAGAATTAGATCCAAATCTATTTGTTCGTGTGCATCGCAGCGCAATTGTTAACACCAAACAAATTAGCAAGCTGGTAACTCAGGTTAGTGGTGAATATTTATTAGTGTTAGATAACGGACAAGAGCTTAAAGTAAGTAGAAGTTACCGTGATAAAGTAAAAGCAGCATTAGCTAGCTAACTTTAATAAATAGCATAAAAAAACGCGAGCAATTAGCTCGCGTTTTTTATTGTGACTTTTACGACACTGTCACTATCTTCATTGTATTGGTTGCACCAATTGTTTCCATTGCATCACCATGAGTGATAATCACGGTGTCGCCTGTTTGCAGTGAACCTGCAGCCACTAACGTGTTTAATGCATCTTTAACCATATTATCTTTTTCACATTTGGTAGAGTCAAAAAACACCGGGTAAACACCACGATATAGTGCTGTTTGCCCTAATGTACTCGGATGACGTGAAAGTGAGTAAATGGGTAAACCAGAGCTAATACGCGACATAAGTTTTGCTGTACTACCTGATTCTGTTAGGGTGATAATCGCTTTCACAGAGTCTAAGTGATTAGCTGCATACATTGCAGAGAGAGCAATTGATTCCGCATTAGAAGAGAAACGGCTATCTAAACGATGCTTAGAAACATGGGTTTCTTTTTGCGACTCAGCACCTAAACAAACACGTGCCATTGTGGCAACCGTTTCTTCTGGGTAATCACCAGCGGCTGTTTCCGCTGAGAGCATGACCGCATCGGTGCCATCAAGCACTGCGTTGGCAACATCCATAACCTCTGCACGAGTTGGCATTGGGTTATCGATCATCGATTCCATCATTTGTGTGGCTGTTACAACAGTACGATTAAGCGAGCGTGCGCGACGAATAATGAGTTTTTGTTTGCCCATTAAAGCTGCGTCACCAATCTCAACACCTAAATCACCACGAGCAACCATCACAGCGTCAGACGCTAAAATAATATCATCTACTGCTTCTTGCGTTTCTACTGCTTCAGCACGTTCAATTTTAGCCAAAAGCTGAGCATTAGAGCCTGCAGCTTCTGCAAGTGAACGTACATAACGCATATCATCGCCACTACGTGGGAATGAAACGGCAATATAATCAACATTAATTTCAGCCGCAGTGATTAAGTCTTCTTTGTCTTTGTCGGTAAACGCGGGTGCAGTTAAACCACCACCCAAACGATTAATCCCTTTATTGTTCGAGAGCACCCCACCCACAGTAACCACAGTGTGCACTAAATGACCTTCAACATGTTCTACAGTAAGCTGAATTAAGCCATCGTTTAAAAGGAGTAAATCACCAGGAGCTACATCTTGTGGTAGCTCTTTATAATCGATACCAACGGCGTTAATATCGCCTTCACCTTTTTCCATTTTTGCATCAAGGATGAATTTTGCACCGACCGCTAAAGTTACTTTACCTTCTTTAAAGGTTGAAACACGGATTTTAGGACCTTGTAGGTCAGCAAGAATTGCAACGTGCTTACCCAGTTTAGCGGCTATATCTCTAACAGCTTGTGCACGGTCTTTGTGATCTTGTGCAACACCGTGTGAGAAGTTTAATCGAACGACATTAGCGCCTGCGCGAATAATTTTTTCTAAGTTATTATCTCTGTCTGTTGCAGGTCCAAGTGTCGCGACTATTTTTGTACGTCTTAACATTAAATTCTCCTGTGCGCTTATTTTAAGCAAGTTGACGGTTATTTTGTTTTAGTGACTACTTAATAAATCTTCAAAGAAGATTTCAGGTTAAATAGTAATTTTTAGTTTTATGCAATTTTTATAACATTGCGACTATTATATACAAAATGAATATGTCATCATTATGACACCGGTGTCACAGGGCGTCAATGATCTAAAAATTTAAATAGCAGCGCTATTTCTTCCCCTGTGAGGGCGGTTGTTTGATATAATTGCAGTGTTTATTTTAACTGTAATAAATGCATGTAGCTTTGCTCATGGTTAAGGCCTGAGTATAATGCACGCGGTATTATTTTAATTTACTAACCAAATAGTTGTTACCGAGGAGGGCACTAAATGCAAGTTGCATTAGTAGGGTTAGGCGTTATGGGGAAAAATCTTGCCCTGAACTTGATTGAAAAAGGGATAACGCTGGTCGCTTATGACAAAAACCCAAATGCGGGTGAAGAATTATTAAGCTGTGCTAAGTCACAAGGTATGGCTGACAAACTTCACATTGTCTCTGATCTAGGGGATATGGTTAGGCGTTTAGAAACACCGCGTTCTATTTTATTACTTGTACCTGCGGGTGAGTTGGTTGATGCGGTTTGCAATGAGCTGATTGAAGCGGGTGTTCAATGTAGTGATATTATTGTTGACTGCGGTAACAGTAATTACAAAGACGGAATTAATCGCAAGCTAAAATACCAAGACAAGTTTGAGTTTGCCACCATGGGTATTTCAGGTGGTGCTGAGGGTGCGCGTCATGGGCCAGCTATGATGGCAAGTGGTTCTGAAGGTGGCTGGGAGCGTGTCGAGCCATGGTTTACAAAAGTTGCTGCAAGCTACAAAGGCGAGTCGTGTTTTGCTCGCGTTGGTCAATCAGCCAGCGGTCATTTTGTAAAAATGGTTCACAATGGAATTGAATACGCACTGATGCAACTTATTGCTGAAGTGTATCAGTTACTTCGTCATGGAACTAAGCGCTCGCCAAAAGAAATTGCTGAGATATTTAATGAATGGTCACAAGGCCAGTTAAATAGCTATTTATTGTCAATTTCTAGCCATATTTTGTCACTTGAAAATTCGCAAAATGTGCCCCTTGTTGACTTAATTGATAACAAAGTAGGCGCAAAAGGCACTGGTTTATGGACAGCTCAAAATGCACTTGAATTGGGTATTGCGGTACCGTCATTAGTAGCTGCTGTTCAAGCACGCCATTTAACTAATGCATGCAATACCACTGCTGCACAAGAGATGACGTATAGCGCGCAAAATACCACGCAAGTTGATGTTGATTTAGATGAATTGAAAGATGCATTTACTCTTGCAAGTTTACTAGCGTATCGTCAAGGACTTGCACTAATTAAAGGTGCTTCACGTACCCATCAGTGGAAAGTTGATTTAGCTAAAACACTACAAACCTGGCGTGCAGGGTGTATTATTCGTGCAGATTACTTAGACAGTGTTGCGCAAGGTGTTGAGTTTATTGATACTCTTGAAAAAGAGTCACTCGCAATGCGTAAAGTAACGGGCCAAGCGGTCATGACGGGTCTGGCATTCCCTGTGCTAAGTGCAACACAAACCTACTTAGCAACGTTAACAACACCAAGTAATGGGCATTTAGTACAAGCCCAGCGTGATTACTTTGGTGAGCATGGCATTAAGACCCACAGTGGGGAAACGTGTCATTTAACTGACTTAGTTGATATTGACACAAAAGTTCGTTAATAAAATCTAAGTAAATAAAAAGGACGCTAAATAGCGTCCTTTTTTGTTATTCGTTTAGCTGAACACCTAACGAGTTAACTCACCCCGCAAATTATCTTGCATTAAATGGCGAATCGTTTCGACCTCTAAGTTTTGACTAAAAAGATAATGCAGTTTAGTTAAACAGGCTTCTAAGGTCATATCAAAACCACTGATCACGCCTATATTGAGTAGCGCATTTCCAGTGGCATATCCGCCCATATTCACTTGCCCTTTTAGGCATTGAGTGAGGTTTGTGATAATAACGCCGCGCTTACTCGCTTCATCAAGTATATCCAAAAACTCAGGGTCTTGCGGTGCATTACCCACACCAAAGCTCAGCAGTACCAATGCTTTAATGTTGCCATTAACTAAGCTTTTAACCACTTCTTTGCTGATCCCAGGGTATAAATACAATACACCAATGGCTTGAGGAGTGATCTGCGCAACTTGTAATTCATTTTCTACATACGGACTTAACTGACCTTTGATCAGTTGAATATTAATGCCAGACAGCGCTAATGGCTCTAGGTTAGGGGAGGCGAATGCATCAAATCCATCGGCATGTGCTTTGGTTGCACGGTTGCCTCTAAATAATTGATTATTAAAAAACAAACTGACTTCTGCTATCGGGTAGTTAGCTGCTAAATACATGGCATTAAGTAGGTTAACTTGACCATCTGAGCGTAATTGAGAGAGCGGAATTTGTGAGCCGGTCACGATAATAGGCTTTGTTAAGTTTTCAAACATAAACGATAAAGCCGATGCCGTATAGGCCATGGTATCTGTACCATGCAGCACTACAAAGCCGTCGTAATCTTGGTACTTACTTTTTATGTCATCAGCAATAAGTTGCCAGTGGGCAGGAGACATATCTGAAGAGTCAATCAGTGGGCAGTATTCATGAATATCGAATAATGGCATTTCTTCACGATTAAATTCTGCGTTATTAAAGACAGTTTCGGTTAAAAAACCTTCGGCAGGAATATAGCCGCGGATTGATTTTTTCATTCCTATAGTACCGCCAGTATAAGCGATGTAAATGCGTTTACGTTTCATAAAAAAAGCCCAGTAAAAAAACTGGGCTTAGTATAACGCTAAGTGCTAATCAATACAGCCTGTTAGGGCATTATTGTGCAACTGTACATTCTAAACAGCGCGCGTAAACACCTTGTGGATCGTTATAATCTTTCAGGTTTTCTACTTCGCTGCTTAATTGCTTAATCACGCTTTGCAGGTTAGCTTGACTAGCTAGTACTGCTGATTTTTGTGTTTCAAGTCCAAGCACTGATTTAACCGCGGCGCTACCAAAAATATCTTGGAGCATTTGTTCTTGAGGGCTAAGTGATTGTTTAATTGTTTTAACTTCATAGAAGTTAAGTTTAGCAAGCTCTGCAGCCGCTTTGATAGCGTCTTGCTTGTTACCCAGCTTGTCAACTAAACCAAGCTCTTGAGCTTGCGATGCAATCCAAACGCGGCCTTGGGCAATTTTATCAACTTGCTCAGGGGTCATATTACGTGCATCGGCAACGACATTTAAAAAACGTTCATAAGCTTCTTCAACACTCATTTGAATCACTTGTGCCATTTTTTCATTTAGTGGACGAGTTATTGAAAAACCGGCCATTTCTGTAGTCGCTACACCATCAGAGTAAACACCGATTTTAGCTAAGGTATCTTCAAAAGTCATAAAGGTACCAAATACACCGATTGAGCCGGTAATCGTACTAGGTGCTGCCCAAATTTCATTTGCCGCTGATGCAATCCAATAACCACCTGATGCAGCGACTGAGCTCATTGAAGCAATGACTGGTTTGCCTGCGGCCTTAAGTGCCAATACTTCAGCACGAATAACTTCAGAGGCAAACATGCTGCCACCGCCAGAATCAATACGTAACACGACTGCTTTTACTTTATCGTCAAGGCGTGCCTTGCGTAATAGTGCAGCTGTTGAATCACCGCCAATCTCACCGGCACGACGCTCACCGTCTACGATGGTACCTTTAGCTACAACCACAGCGACTTTTTCTGTCATTGGGTTATCAAACTCAATTGGCGGCTTAACTAAGCTTAAGTATTCACCAAAAGACACTTGTTTAAATGTTTTACCATCTTCCTCAGCGCCAACTAGATCAATTAATTGTTGACGAATTTGTTGATTAGTTTTGAGAGAATCAACCCATTTATTATCCAGCGCGTATTTACCCGCATCACCATTGGCTGCCTGCATTTTGGCTAAATAAGTATCCATTTTTTCATCAAAATTTGATTCGTCAAATGGACGCACCGCACTTACATCTTGCTTATATTCGTTCCATAAAGCACCTAACCATACGCGGTTTGCTTCTTTAGCAGCTTCTGACATATCGTTTCTGATAAACGGTTCAACGGCAGATTTGAAGGTACCTACACGAAATATATGCTGAGTGACTTCTAATTTTTCTAATGCATCTTTGAAGTAAAGCGGGTACATACCGTAGCCTTCAATAAGCACACTCCCGTAAGGGTGCATCGCAATTTCGTCTGCATGCGCGGCAATGTAATATTGCGCTTGGGTATAGTAATAGCCTGAGGCAATTACTTTTTTTCCAGTTGCTTTAAATGTATCAAGTGCTTTTGTAATTTGCTTAAGCTTATTTAAGTGCGCTTTTGGCATTTCTTGTAAATCAAGCAAAATTGCGCTGATACGAGAGTCTTGTGACGCCTCATTGATTACTTCAATGACATCATCAAGCAGTATTTCAGTAGGCGTATCAGCGCTTGCTGTTGCATCATTAATGGCCGCTTCTATAGGGTCTACGTAGGTTTTTTCTTCCACAATAGGACCGTTTAGGTTGAGCCTGAGGACAGAACCCTCTTCGACAATGATTTTATCGCCGTCACTTGATACTGAGACAATGAAAATGATAACCAAAAATAAAAATAATAAATTTAGTACTAAACGACGCGAGAAGTTAATCCCTGTCCATATACCTTTAAATACCTTCGCTATCAAAATAGCTCCTTAAATTCGTACAGCTAAAACGTTATTGCCATAGTAGCTTAGAATATAAATTAATTTAACTGCTAAATCGTAACGAAACATTTATAAATTCAATTACACTTATGATTATACGAATGTTTATGTCACTTTTAGCCGTATTTTACAATTAACAGTTATACATAAAACAAGATTATTTAGGGTGTTTTAAATTAAAAAGTTTAAGTTTAAGCTGCTCGTATATTGCTTATTCTGCGTCATTAAAGCAGAATTGAACAAACACACAGGTTAGACCAGTTATTGGGGCACAGGATGTTAGAACAAAAACTAGAACTAAAACACACACAACTACGCAACCGTTTAGTAATGGGATCAATGCATACCGGCCTTGAAGAAGGTTGGCACAATCGTAAACGCCTTCGTGCCTTTTATGAAGCACGTGCCAAAGGTGGCACTGCGATGCTTATTACCGGAGGCTACAGCCCTAACTTACGCGGTAAGTTAACGCCTATTTCTTCATCATTTAATAGTTATTACGATGTATTTAAGCATCGTGCATATACGCAAGCTGTTCATCAACACGGTGGTAAAATATGTTTGCAATTATTACATGCTGGGCGTTATGCGTATCACCCTTTTAATCAGGCACCAAGTGCTATAAAAGCTCCGATTAATCCATATAAACCAAAGGAAATGTCTTTAAGTTCAATTAAGAAAACGATTAAAGATTTTGCTCACTCGGCTTATTTGGCTGAAAAGGCTGGTTACGATGGCGTGGAAGTAATGGGCTCAGAAGGTTATTTGATTAATGAGTTTATGGCACCGCATACTAATAAACGAAACGACGAATTTGGCGGCAGCCTTGAAAACAGAATGCGTTTAGCCGTTGAAATTGTAAAAGCAGTAAGAGCAAAAGTATCGGATAAATTTTTAATTATTTTTAGACTCTCCGTTATAGATTTAATCCCTAATGGTTCAACCCCTGATGAAGTAACTCAACAAGCGGTTGCACTTGAAAAAGCGGGTGTTGATATTTTTAATACCGGAATTGGTTGGCATGAAGCGCGCGTACCTACAATTGCGAGTATGGTGCCACCGGGTGCATTTAAAGAAGCGTCAAGGCGTTTAAAAGATGTTATTAGCGTGCCTGTTATTGCGGTAAACCGCATTAATACCCCAGAGATTGCTAATGATATTTTAAATGCTGGCGAAGCTGATTTAATTTCTATGGCGCGTCCATTATTAGCTGATCCTGAATTTTTTAATAAATACGCGGCTAAGCAATCTGAGCATATTAATATTTGTATCGGTTGTAATCAGGGTTGTTTAGATCATGTATTTAAAGGTAAGCGTGCTACCTGTTTAGTAAATCCACAAGCAGGTTTCGAGCTTGATTACCCGTTAGAAAAAGCAGAGAAAGCTAAAAATGTATTAGTTGTTGGCGCAGGGCCTGCAGGTTTATCGTCTAGCTGTTACTTAGCGCAAAAAGGGCACAATGTAACCCTGATTGACCAAAAGCAACATATGGGTGGGCAATTCAATTTAGCGATGCAAATACCTGGTAAAGAAGACTTCAATCATACATTAGCTTACTTTAGTAATGAACTTAAGCGTCTAAATGTAACCATTGAATTAGGTAAAGCATTTAGTGACAGTATGCTAGCTGAGTTTGATGATGTCGTATTTGCAACTGGTGTAAGACCACGTGAAGCTACGATTAAATGCAGCGATGATAAGCGTGTATTTGCTTACGATGAAGTTATACGCGGTGAAGTAGAGCTGGGTAATTCTATTGCTATATTAGGCGCAGGCGGTATTGGTTTTGATATGGTGGCATTTTTAAGTGAACACAAATCACAAAGCATCAGCGACTTTAAAACCCAATGGGGCATAGAGTGTGAACCTCAGCCGCATAAAGATGAACGTCAACTCTATATGCTAAAACGCAGTGCAGGGCGCTTTGGTGGTGACTTAGGTAAAACTACTGGTTGGATCCATCGGCAAGTTGCCAAACAGCATGGTGTTAAACAAATTTCAGATTGCCAATACCATAGTTTTGATAAAAACGGCCTAACCATTAGTGTTGCTGGTGAAACTCAAGTACTGCCAGTCGATACGGTTATTGCCTGTATTGGTCAAGTGTCTAACGACGAGTTATTTAAGGCACAAGCAGAGAACGCCAAAGTACATGTTATTGGTGGCGCTAAACTCGCTGCTGCTATTGATGCTAAACGCGCAATATTTGAAGCGTTACAAGTAGCAAGGCAAATTTAATCTTTAAGGGCGAAATAATTTAGCTCTGTGCGCGGTCATGTTTGTTTATAGTCTATAACTTAATAAACAATGAACATACAAGAGTGCGCATGGTTAAATTAATTACACTTTACGACAATATTATAGGTAAATTATCTTTATTGGATGGTTTGCCTGCTTTGCTTTTTCGCTTGATTTTAGCGCCTGTAATGATTATTGCAGGCTATAACAAACTCGCAATAAGTGGCGATACTAATGGTTTTTTTAACCAGTTTTTAGCCTCTGATGATGTCGTTCAGTGGTTTGGCAATAGTGACTGGGGATTAGGATTACCGTTTCCTGATTTGCTGGCTTTTTTAGCCGGTTGGAGTGAGTTTTTAGGAGGTTGGTTTTTACTTATTGGTTTATTTACGCGCTTAGTGAGTATTCCACTAATGTTTACAATGGTGGTAGCAGCAACAACAGTACACTGGCATAACGGCTGGTTTGCTATAGCGCCAACAAATCCACAAACAAGTGCCGCCCAAGTACTTGATTGGCTATCAGTTCCTGGTGCCAAAGAAAGCCTTGAAAATTCAAAAGAAGTACAAGTCCGCATAGGTAAAATTCGCAGCTTAGTTGAAGAATATGGCTTTGAAGATTACCTATACGAAAAAGGTAAACCATCAATACTAAATAACGGCATCGAATTTTCTGCTATTTATTTTGCCATGTTACTTAGCTTATTCTTTACGGGAGGTGGGCGTTTTATAAGCCTAGATTATTGGTTTAAACGCGGTGCCTACATCAATAGTTACTAGGATATAAACACTCGCTTCATTAATTTTATCTGCTTAGTAGTTTTAACCCTGCAGTGTTTATTTTTTACTTATAAATGTTACTCTTACGTTTTGAATTTTGAGAGCACACTATGGATGCTATTGAGCTTTTACTCACTCGCCAATCTGATGCAAAATTGACAGCGCCAGGGCCTAATGAAGAGCAGTTAAACATTATTCAGCAGGCTGGGTTGAGAGTGCCCGATCATGGCTGTATTGCACCGTGGCAATATATTATTGTTCAAGGTGATGCGCGTCATAAGTTAGGTGAAATTTATTATCAAAGCGCTATAGCAGAGCAGCAGGCTGAAAAAGTAATTAATCGCGCTAAGGAGTTACCGTTTAGAGCACCCATGATTATTATTGCGATTGCAAAATATCAACCACACCCAAAAGTTCCTAGAATTGAACAAGTACAAAGCGCAGGTTGTGGCGTATTGGCAATGCAACAAGCCGCATTCGCTCAGGGGTTAGGCGGTATTTGGCGTACGGGTTACTTTGCACAAAGCCCCAGTGTTAAACAGGCGCTTAACTTAAATGATGATGATGAAATAGTCGGTTATTTATATTTAGGGACGCCGGCAATTGAATGCAAAAAGTCACCAAGGCACAAACCAGAAAATTATTTTAGTTTTTTGTAGAAATAGTATGAACTTTTTATATTCAATATAGTCATAATTCATTAAGTTAATCGTGTTACACTACTGCGGTTAATATTGTAGCTGCGAGAAGCGCACGGAAGCACTAAACGTAATAAATCTTCTTCAGTTTGTTTTTTAATCGGTTGTTTTTTGGTAATGTATGGAAAGTCTTACCAATAATAACGATAAAGAAGACGAAAATGATGGGAAATTTATTTTTACGTGAAAAAGAAAACTGGTTTGCTTGGTCAATCTGGGGTGTAGTTGGCGCGCTTGCGACATTTTATGTTGCAATGAGCACTCAAGCTGAGCATTTTATTGCTGCTTCAGCAATAGGGGTGCTGGTATTGCTAACTTGGTGGATGCAACAATCGAAACGGTTTGATTTTGGCAGAGCCTTTAAAATATGTTGTTATGTTTTACTGTTCACTGTACTGCCTTCATTTGTATTGGTTGTGATCCCGAGCGATGACCTTAATCGCTTCGATTTAATATTTCAAAGTATTGCATTTTTAACAGCCAGCTTATTGGTCTGTTTAGTGTGCTCTTGGATTGCTCGTAGGCCTAAGCAATATTACTAATAATGGCTAATTGATAACTAAAGCGGTTTATATTTAACTATTTAGCCGGTTTTATTAAAATAGGGCTTTACAAGCTAAGCGTATGATCTTATTATGCGCGCCGTACGGAGAGATGGCAGAGTGGTCGAATGCACCGGTCTTGAAAACCGGCAGGGGTTTATAGCCCCTCTAGGGTTCAAATCCCTATCTCTCCACCATTATTTAAAAAACCGCCTTATTGGCGGTTTTTTGCTATCTGGAGCTTTATAATGTCACAGTCCCCGGAATTATCCTTTTCTAAACGTTTACTTAAGCACATTCTTCTATGGACTGTGTTTGGTTATTGTTACCAAAGCGCCATATCGTTATTACAAAAAATGGCTATTGATGCATATCCAGACGACGCACTAATAATGACCTTATTATATGGCATCGGGTTTAATATTTTATCGGGGCATTTAATTACAAAATACGATAATTATTGGCCTGTATGGGGCGCGTTTTATATTGGCACTATCGGTTTAGTAGCTGTGCCTCTTTTACTGGTCGGTGTGGCTGGATTATTGTCGATGAGCTTACTTGTTGGAATTTTGCTCAGTTTGCCTGTGTGTACCTTTGCTATTGGTTTAATTAAAGAAAAACTCAATAAAAACTAGCCCCAAAGACCTTTTATTTTGTGATAGCATATACGGGTCTTTTAACTAACAAAACGTGAATAACACATTATGTCAGATAATTTTACTACAGATGCTGAAAAAGCAAGTTACGGTATTGGCTTACAAATGGGTGAGCAACTTAAGGCTAATCCTTTTGAAGGTTTAAACTTAAATTCAGTATTTGAAGGCATGAAAGATGCGTATGCAGGCAGTGCTTTTCAAGTTGAGATCCCTGAGATCCAAGCTGCATTTGAAAAAATTAACGAAGAGATCCAAGCTCGTCGTGAAGAAGAAGCTAAAGTACTCGCTGCTGAAGGCATTGCATTTTTAGAAGAAAACGCAAAACGTCCTGAAATTACAGTAACTGAGTCAGGTCTTCAGTACGAAGTACTTGCAACAGGTGAAGGCGAGAAGCCAACTGCTGAGTCTACAGTACGTGTTGATTACCACGGTACTTTAGTAAACGGTACTGTTTTTGACAGCTCATACGAGCGCGGTCAACCTGCTGAATTCCCAGTGGGCGGCGTGATCAAAGGTTGGACTGAAGCATTACAAATGATGCCAGTAGGTACTAAGTGGCGCTTATACGTTCCTCATGAGCTTGCTTATGGTGAACGTGGTGCCGGTGCAGCAATCGCACCTTACTCAACACTTGTATTCGACGTTGAGTTACACGCAATTCTTTAATTAGAACGTACATAACATTTTAGTTATGAAAAAACCGCATTCATTAATATGAATGCGGTTTTTTATTGTCTCATTAAACTGATCTTTGTTTAAAAGTAGCCTCTTACTCCAAATTGGAAGTTACGCCCAGGAAGTGGCGCGGTGTCTTTAATAAACGAGCTGTGTACAAAACCAAGTTCATCAGTAATGTTATCAACACTTAGGTAAAGCTGTGTGTCAACGGCACCTAAATCAAGCTGATAATTGGCTTGTAAATCAATCAATGTATAGCCATCTGTTGCTGTTTCGTATGCACTAATATCATTTTGCTCAAAATAATGTGTTCCTGTTAAGGTAAATTGTGCGCTACCTAGGGTGTATTGCAGTTCTGAACCCAATTTATTAGCAGGAATGCGTGGTAAATTTCCTTCATTATCTTTTAGTTTGGCGCGAGTAGAATCACCAAATACTTTTACCATGGCGCTGGGGTTTATTTGATAGTGTACATCAAATTCGAAACCATACAGCTCAGCATCTTTACTTGTGAACTGATAAACATCAATTGCGTCACTATGACCAATGGCAGCAGGTTCAAAACCATCCATTTCATCAAACACTAATCCTGTGTTTTGCTGATAATAAAAGTTTTTAATGTCGTTATAGAAGAAGTTGACAGTGTAACCAAAGTCTCCACTAAAGCGACGTAAACTAATATCTAGATTAGTTGATGTTTCTTGTTTAATTTCTTCAGGCTCAAAATGCGCTTCGTTACCTTCAATATGGTAACCCAAACCAAGTTCATAAGTCCCGGTAGCAATATGCACACCATTAGAGAGTAGCTCCGCTGAAAGTGGTGCACGCTCTGAATGTGACAAACTAACGGCTAGGTTGTGACTTGGCATATACTCCCAAATCGCACCTGCTGAGGCACTTAGATTAGTAAAGCTTTGGGTGTAGTTAACAGTTTCATCTGCTGATACAGGTTCGTCATGATGGCTGTGCTGATGCGTATCTACATCACTTTTTATCTCATAATCTTCTAAACGGGCGCCAAGTTCTACGGTGACGTCACCAAACTTGCGTTCTTCAAGTAAATATAGCGCATGAGTGGTAGTGATACTTGCAGGTGTAAAGGCTTCTTCGCCAATCGCGTCATAATCAGACTCACTATAGTGATAGCCAATCATGCCATGCCATTGGCCTAATTGATGCTCTACGTTTAAACGTGCTTCAGTGGTTTCATTACTAAAAGTGGTGCCAATAGCGCCGTCTTCAATTTCACTATGGGTATAGTCTGTGTAACCAACACGTAGGTTAATAGACTCAATCCAGTTATCATGAAATGCATAACTTACCAGCCCCTGCCAACGGTCTTGTTCTAAATGAGCATAAACGGGTGTTTCTGCATGTTCTTCACCTTCGTGTTCTTCATGCTCGCCTGCTTCTTTATGTGCATGATCGTGTTCATGATGAGCATGTGAATGGCCAGGAATACCATAGTCTGTTTCGATATTACCGTATGAAAATCCAACGGTTAAATGCTCACCCACATAGCTAGTACCAAAATTAACTGTTTCACTGTCTATAAAGGTATTTTCAACTGAAGTAGCTGTTTCTTCATCGCCTTCAACATGTACTTCATCTTCTTCATGTTCATCCGGTAAATTAAAACGAGGTGTTTGGTAATCATCACCGCTGCGTTTAGTACCATCAAAATGGAAATTAAAGTTATCGCTGCCAGTTTCTAGTTTTGCTGCGAAGGTATTCGCATTTGAAACTGTATCGTGTGTGTATTGTGCTGCCCCAGATAAAGAGTCAATGTTATTGGTTGGAATACGGTTATCAACCACATTCACTACACCGCCAATAGCACCAGAGCCATAAAGTAAGGTGCTTGGGCCACGTAACACTTCAATTTGCTCTGCCGCTAGGCTGTCACTTGATGTAGCGTGATCAGGTCCAATGCGAGACGCATCGCTGCTATCCAAACCATTTTGAGTAATTTTAACTCGAGGACCACCTAGGCCGCGGATAATCGGACTTGATGAAACAGGGCCAAAATAACTAGCATTAACGCCGGGTATGCCTTTAAGTGTCTCACCTAGCGTCGGCTTAGCTTTATTTTTAAGCTCATCGCCTGATAGCACACTTACTGGTGAAATCATTTCTAAGCTATTTTTATGCAGGGCTGAGGCATATACAACAACAGTTTCAACCGAAGTTGGCTTTAAAGTAACATTAATAGTGTTGTCTGTATTTTCAAGCGATATACGAGAATCTAGGTAGTTATCTTTACTGATATGTAATTGACTTTTAGCATCTATGTCGATGCTAAACTGGCCCTGTGCATTACTTTGCACGCTTTTTGACTTACCATGAACATGAATCGTGGCATTGGCAATGGGTTGCTTTTTTGTATCTGTTACCGTGCCGTTAATCGTCGCTGCAAGTGCAGAGTGAGAACACAAAACAGACAGTAGTGCTGAGGATATGAGTGTTAGCTTAGTCATAGTTACTTCAATTCGTGGTTGTTATGTTGTGATATAATATAACACTACAAAATTATGCTATCAACGATGTTATACTATAACTTTAAAATTTGCGTTGAATAACACAAGAGAGCGATAAATTTAATTTAGCACGGCATTATTACAGTTAAATTTAGGATCGGCTGTCTATCATCAGTATGTCTAACTTTTTTTGTGCTCTAAAATGATTTTGCTTATCGACTGGTTCAAGCATTTCACATTCATCGTTTATCATTTCTGAAATTAAGCTTGGATAATGCCGGCAATCTTGGGGTCGGTCATGATAAATACTGCAAGTATATTTATCTTTTTCTTCAGGAGATGCTTTATTGGCAAGCTCTAAAAATGGGCATTGCGTTAATTGCTCACCCGTTGCTGGGTCAAACCATAATTTCTCGTTTTTAACGTATTGAAATATCTCAGGGTTGAATAACGCCCACATTTGAATTTCATCCTGATTAGTATCTAAATCTGCCGCACCGTATTTTGTGCAGCACTTACCGCATTGATTGCAATTTTGCATAGGGTAGATATTAACTGTTGCTTTTTATAGTAGGCATTAAGTGTAGCACCCTAATATCCACGTCAATAAACTAAACAGCGTTTATTGTTGCTTATAATACTTTTGTAACAACGCGGCGCTTAATAATAATGTACTATTAAGACATATGTTTCGGATACAGCGCTGTAAAAAATTAAAAAGGCGCATTAATTAAGGTGGCGAGTAATTATGAATACTAAAGTATACAAAGCGGTGCACGATTTAGCAGAAAAGCTGATGGCAGCTGCCAATAAGAATGATACTAAACAATTCGAATCTTTATATGCAGAGCTCAAAGCAATTTGTATTGAAAACGAAAATACCGCTAAAGATCACCCTGTACAGTGGGAAACTTTAGCAGATTTTACCGAAGAGCTAGAAGAGGCTATTGAGACTTATGAAAAAGCATTACAGAAGTCGATTGAAATCAATAATAAAGATCATATGTCGTCGGTTGCATTTTCTATGGCTACTTTACAGCTCGAACTAGGTGACAAAGAAGCGGCGATTAAAAACCTACAAGATGCTAAAGTCAGTGCGAATAAAATTGAAGACAAAGAATTAAAGTCAGAGATCCATGAGCTATTAGAGTCACTGGTTGAAGAAGAAGGTTAGGAAACTTTATAGTCATTATTAATAATCAGCGCCAGTAGTTATACACTTGGCGCTTTTTTATGAAGAAGATAAAGTTCAACTTCATAAAATATTTATTAATAACTTACCGAGTAATTTTTTGGAGAAAAAATGCTAGCGCAAATAGAACAATGGATTGATAAAACGAATAGCGAGTATGCACATAAAAGAATATGCTGTGAAAAATTTGCTAACGAGTTTGAGGGCTTTTACCCAAATGAATTTTTGAAAACTGCATTTTATGTAGTTGTTGATAAAATTCCTAAACCTGACTTTACAGGTTTACGTGAACTTGGTTTAAGCAATTTTATTGATATGGATGTAGCTGGAATAACCTATAAAAATACATATTATATATTACCTAGCGCTGTGGATAATTTAAGAGTACATTTTCATGAGCTTGCACATGTAGTTCAATGGCGTGAACTCGGTGCGCACACTTTTATAATGCGTTACATCAATGAAATCCAAACGTTTGGTTACAATAATGCTCCGCTTGAAATAATGGCCTATAAACTTGATGCGCACTATACCAGTAATGGAAATAAATTTAATATTCCTGACTACATTACTCAACAGCTTTAGTTAATTACTATTATAAAAGGAATTTATATGTCACGTTTTTTGTTTTATTCACTAGCTCTATTTACTTTTCATGTGCAGGCGAGCTCTTTTGATGATGATATCGTTAATGCATTAATCTATAGAACAACACAACCAGTAACTTACGATGGTGCCTATCATAAACTTGAGTACCCCGGTGGTGATGTGCCCGCTAATATTGGTGTGTGTACCGATGTTTTAATTAGGTCGTACCGACAGCTTGGTATTGATTTGCAAAAATTAGTACATGAAGACATGCAGAACAATTTTCGTGCATATCCTTCTAAGCGTATTTGGGGATTAACCAAGCCAGATAAAAATATTGATCATCGACGTGTGCCTAACTTACAAGTTTACTTTGAGCGCCATGCAAAAGTGTTAACTAAATCGCATAATGCAGAGGATTATAAAGCCGGTGACATAGTTACTTGGATGCTGCCAGGTAATTTACCGCATATCGGTATGGTCGTTAATGAAATAGCGCAGGGCAGCGGCAACCCGCTTATTGTGCATAATATTGGTCGTGGACCAGAAATGAGCGATATGCTTTTTGCGTATACAATTACGGGTCATTACCGATTTGTGCCTGCAAAATATTCAGAGTAAATAACACTGTACTAGTAGGCGTGTTTGAGTTTAAAAACACGGCAAACAGGTTTGGTACAAACCTAGCTGTTTTATATTATTCTCGTGCTGTTAAATACGCTTAATGTGAGTTAGTTACTTTAAATTAATACTGATATCACCATTTGGTTTGCAGCAACACAAGAGTATTTCACCATCGCGAACAAACGCTAACGGCTCTTCATTATAATTAACTTCACCAGAGACAAGAGTTGCTCGACACGCACCGCAATATCCCTCACGGCATTGGTAAGCGACATCAATCTTATTCGATTCTAGGCAATGTAAAAGAGAAGGGCAGCCAGCGGCAAAATCAATGCGCTGACTGTTATCTGCAAGCGTGATACTTGCAGTGGATCTATCAGTCATTATAAATCAAAGTCACCAAATTCATCGGCATCTACTTGTGAATCAATCTGACCAACTAAGTATGAGCTTATTTCGGCTTCTTGGGGAGCAACTTGCACATTGTCAGACACTAACCATGAGTTGATCCACGGAATAGGGTTACTGTTGTTTTCAAACTGTGCAGGTAGACCAATCGCGGTCATACGCGCATTGGTAATGTACTCAACATATTGACATAGAATGTGTTTATTTAAACCAATCATCGAGCCATCTTTAAATAGGTACTCGGCCCATTCTTTTTCTTGCTCTGCAGCTTCAACAAACATTTTAATTGCTTCTTCACGGCATTGTGCGGCAACAATCGCCATTTCAGGGTCATCTTTGCCATCTTGCATGATGTTTAAAATATGCTGAGTACCCGAAAGATGAAGTGCTTCATCACGGGCAATGAGCTTTATAATTTTAGCATTACCTTCCATCAATTCACGCTCGGCAAACGCAAATGAACAAGCAAAACTCACATAAAAGCGAATGGCTTCTAAAATGTTCACTGACATCATTGCCAGGTACAATTTCTTTTTCAGCTCAAATAAATTAACTACCACGGTTTGGCCATTAATTTCGTGTTTGCCTTCACCGTATAGGTTGTAAAGCGATACAGAATTGATTAGGTCATCATAATAAGTAGTTACCGCATCGGCACGCTCACTAATTTTGTCATTGCTAACAATATCATCAAAAATGAGTTCGGGCGCTTGAGTTACGTTACGAATAATATGGGTGTATGAACGACTATGAATAGTTTCACTAAACGCCCATGTCTCAATCCATGTTTCTAGTTCAGGAATTGATACGATAGGAAGTAATGCTACGTTAGGTGAGCGGCCTTGAACACTATCAAGCAACGTTTGGTATTTTAAGTTGCTTAAAAATATATGCTTTTCGTGTTCGGGAAGCGCTTGAAAGTCTAAACGGTCTTTACTTACATCAACTTCTTCAGGTCGCCAAAAGAAAGACAATTGTTTTTCAATTAGTTTTTCAAAAATAGGGTATTTTTGTTGATCGTAACGTGACACGTTAACGGTTTGACCAAAAAACATTGGCTCTTGCATTTGGTTATTATGATTTCTGCTAAAAGTAGTATAAGACATGTTTATCACTCAAAAAACTATCACTAAGACTATCAGGACAAAGCGGGCAAGGCGCCCGCTTTAAGTTTAACTATTAAATTTTACACGCGCCGCCTGCACAATCATCATCTTCCACTTCTGGAGTGTCTTCTTGAGCATCTGATGCGCCATCGCGGGTATTATGGTAGTAAAGTGTTTTAACACCTAGTTTGTATGCACCAAGTAAGTCTTTTAATAAGACTTTCATAGGTACTCTACCGCCTTCGTATCTATTTGGATCATAATTAGTATTTGCTGAAATTGTTTGGTCGATAAATTTCTGCATTATGCCTACTAATTGTAAGTAACCATCGTTTGATGGAATATCCCACAGTAATTCGTAGTTATCTTTAAGGCGTTCGTAGTCAGGAACAACTTGCTTTAAAATACCGTCTTTACTTGCTTTAACACTAATGTGACCACGCGGTGGCTCGATACCATTAGTTGCATTTGAGATTTGCGATGACGTTTCTGATGGCATTAATGCGCTCAGCGTGGAGTTACGCATACCATGCTCTTTAATGCTGGCACGTAATGTATCCCAATCAAGATGCAGTGGTTCATCACAAATTTTGTCTAAATCGCGTTTGTACGTATCGGTTGGCATAATACCTTGCGAGTATGTAGTTTCGTTAAATTTAGGACATGCTCCACGCTCTTTAGCAAGTTCGTTAGATGCCTTCATTAGGTAGTACTGAATTGCTTCAAACGTTTTGTGCGTGAGTGCATTTGCGCTGCCATCTGAATAACGCTTACCGTTTTTAGCTAAGTAATAAGCGTAGTTAATAACACCTATGCCTAGCGTACGACGCCCCATAGTGGCATTTTTAGCTGCAGGTACAGGGTAGTCTTGGAAATCAAGTAGGTTATCAAGTGCACGTACTGCAAGCTCAGCTAACTCTTCTAGTTCATCTAAAGACTCAATGGCACCTAAGTTAAACGCAGATAATGTACAAAGTGCAATTTCACCTTCTTCGTCATTCACGTTGCTAAGAGGCTTAGTCGGTAACGCAATTTCTAAACATAAGTTAGATTGACGTATAGGCGCCACTTTTGAGATAAACGGACTGTGTGTATTACAGTGGTCAACGTTCTGTAAGTAAATACGACCGGTGCTGGCACGTTCTTGAGCAAACATAGAAAACAGTTCAATGGCTTTAATACGTTTTTTACGAATTGACTCGTCTTGCTCATATTTTACATAAAGTGCATCAAATTCATCTTGATCTTCAAAGAATGCATCGTAAAGCCCCGGCACGTCTGATGGACTAAATAAGGTAATGTAATCGTCTTTAATTAAACGCGAATACATTAGTTTATTAAACTGCACACCGTAATCTAGATGACGTACGCGGTTATCATCAACACCACGGTTATTTTTAAGTACCAGCAGGTTTTCTACTTCTAAGTGCCAAAGCGGGTAGAATAAAGTAGCTGCACCGCCACGTACACCGCCTTGCGAACAGCTTTTAACCGCTGTTTGAAAGTGCTTATAAAACGGGATACAGCCTGTGTGGTACGCTTCGCCGTTACGAATAGGGCTACCTAATGCACGAATACGTCCGGCATTTATACCAATACCAGCACGTTGAGAAACGTATTTAACAATGGCTGATGAAGTCGCATTAATTGAATCTAAGCTGTCGCCACACTCAATCAGTACACATGAGCTAAACTGACGCGTTGGCGTACGCACACCCGACATAATTGGTGTAGGTAAAGAAATTTTAAATAGTGAAACCGCATCGTAAAAACGTTTGATGTAATCAATACGTGTTTCACGTGGATAATCTGAGAATAAGCTTGCTGCTACTAATATATATAAAAACTGCGCGCTTTCGTAAATTTCACCGGTTACACGGTTTTGTACTAAGTATTTACCTTCAAGCTGCTTTACTGCTGCGTAGCTAAAGTTAAGATCGCGTGAATGATCTAAGTAAGTATCTAGTTCATCAAGTTCTTGCTCTGTGTAATCAACAAGCAAATGGGCGTCGTAGCGTTTTTGTTCAACCATGTTAGTAACGTGGTCAAAAAGACGCGGTGGCTCAAATTGACCATACGCTTTTTTGCGTAAATGGAATACAGCTAAACGAGCAGCAAGATACTGATAATCAGGTGATTCTTTTGAGATCTGATCCGCAGCGGCTTTGATAATCGTCTCATGAATGTCTTTAGTACGAATACCGTCATAAAATTGAATATGTGATTTAAGTTCAACTTGTGAAACCGAAACGTTGTTTAAACCTTCGGCGGCCCATTCAATAACGCGATGGATCTTGTCTAGATCAAGTGGCTCTTTACGGCCGTCACGTTTGCTTACAGATAACTGTTGGTTCATAGTTTTGCCTGTATTCCTTGGGAATTAAATATTTTTGACCAATGAGTGCACTTAAAACGCCCAGTGCCTATTCTTTTATTGTTATTTCTACCGCATAGGTAAATTTAATTGAATAACATTTAGCCACAATATCTGGTGTTGTTCAAATTAGAGATCACAAGATAGTGTGGTCTGTGATCTTTTGCAAGGGACAGAAACCGCTCTGATTGTGGATAACGTTGGGATAACGTAATTGTGTTAGTAGGCATTAACCTTTGATCATTCGGTTAAGTTGAAATTTGTAAAAATCAACTAAGGAAAGATTAAATTTACGCTTTTTAAAAATAAATTTTGTCTGCTTTTTTTATCATCAAGCTTTGCGTAAAAACTAACACAATCACAATATGTAGTGTTTATTAATTGGTATGGCACTATATGTGGTTGAAAGCATCTATAGGGCTATGCCAATTGAAATCTGCATTCCAAGCCAATGCCTCGTCCACACTCGGTACATATCCCCACAGTGCGGTAGCGGTGTGCATATTCGCTGCTTTACCTGCTTGTATATCTCGCTGCGCATCACCTATATATAGGCAGCGCGAAGGATCAACACTCATTTGCTCAGCACAATGTAATAAAGGAAGGGCTGAGGGCTTATATTCAGCTAAGGTATCACCACTTATCACAATTTGCGCATTTTTTAATGCAGGAATCGCCTTGACTAAAGGATCGGTTAAAAAGCCAGGCTTATTTGTCATAATGCCCCACGGGATCCCTTTATTATCAAGGGCAATAAGTAACTGTTCTATACCTACAAAGCATTGGGTATGGGTGGCAATATTGGCAGCGTAGTGTGCAACTAGCTCTGCTAAAAGTTGCTCTTGCGGTTGTTGCGCCCAGCCCTCTTTAAAACCAGCAGCAAGTAATGCTGCTGCGCCATTTGAAGCTGCGGGTCGATATATATCACTACTAACTTGGGGCTGTTGATGATTGTGCAGCACACTATTTAGCGCGGCGCCTAAATCATCAGCGGTATCGAGTAAAGTGCCATCTAAGTCAAACAGCAATGCTTGATATTCAATCGGGCTAGTAGGTGTTTGCGAGCTTGCCATTACGCTAACTTCTCAAAGTGCAGCATATAATTTACGCTAACATCATCATTAACCGTATATTGCTTTGAGAGTGGGTTGTAACTTAAGCCTGCACTGGCACGTACTTTTAAGCCTGCTTGTTCTGCCCATGCGATTAATTGCGCAGGTTTAATAAACTTTTTATGGTCATGGGTACCTTCAGGAACCATTTTTAACAGTTTTTCTGCACCGACAATAGCGTATAAATAAGCTTTAGGGGTTTTATTAAGGGTAGAGAAGAATACATCGGCCCCAGGTTTTGCTAATTTAGCGACTGCATGGATAATAGAAGAAGGGTCGGGGACATGTTCTAACATTTCCATACAAGTGATCACATCAAAGCGCTCAGGGTGCTCATCAGCAAATTGTTCTGCAGGTACTTTTATATATTTAACGGGTACGCTGGTTTCTAAACTGTGTAACTTGGCGACAGTTAAAGGCTCTTGCCCCATATCGATACCTGTTACGTTTGCGCCCATTCGTGCCATGCTGTGACTTAAAATACCGCCGCCACATCCTACATCGAGGGTTTCTTTGTCAAATAATCCTTTAGTTTTGTCTGCGATGAAATCTAATCGTAATGGATTAATTTCGTGAAGCGGCTTAAATTCGCCTTCTAAATCCCACCAACGCTCTGCGATGGCTTCAAACTTTGCTATTTCTGCGTTATCTACATTTTGATGTTCGGTCATAAAATACTTCCTCGTCAATCTGAGGCCATTATATAGGGCTAAATTGATAAATCGCAAAGTTTTGCGCCTGTAAATTAAAATTAATTGTGATAGCATGGTTGCTTAGAAATAATAACAAACACTCTTAATACCTAATAATGGGTTGTTAAGAGCTGATACTGAAGGAATGTGATATCAAATGACTGATCTCGCCAATGAAATTCTGCCAGTCAATATTGAAGACGAGTTAAAAAACTCCTACTTAGATTACGCCATGAGTGTAATTGTAGGACGTGCATTACCAGACGTACGTGACGGTTTAAAACCTGTTCACCGCCGCGTCTTGTTTGCAATGAACGAGCTTAGTAATGACTGGAACAAGCCTTACAAAAAATCGGCCCGTGTGGTCGGTGACGTAATCGGTAAATACCACCCACACGGCGACAGTGCAGTTTATGACACCATCGTACGTATGGCTCAGCCATTCTCACTACGCTATATGTTAGTTGATGGTCAGGGTAACTTTGGTTCGGTTGATGGTGATTCAGCAGCGGCAATGCGTTATACAGAAGTACGTATGGCAAAAATGTCGCACGAATTATTAGCCGATCTTGAAAAAGAAACGGTTGATTTTGTGCCTAACTACGACGGCACAGAACAAATTCCTGATGTGTTACCGACTAAAATACCTAACCTGTTAGTTAATGGTTCGTCAGGTATTGCTGTTGGTATGGCGACAAATATCCCGCCACACAACTTAACAGAAGTAGTGAATGGCTGTTTAGCGCTTATTCAAAACCCTGAATTAACTATTACTGAGTTAATGGATTACATCCCAGGGCCTGATTTCCCAACTGCGGCGATTATTAACGGTAAAAAAGGCATTGAACAAGCCTATCAAACCGGTCGTGGTAAAGTGTACATGCGTGCACGTGCTGACATCGAAACTGATGAGAAAACTGGCCGTGAAACGATTATTGTTCATGAAATCCCTTACCAAGTTAACAAAGCCCGTCTGATTGAAAAAATCGCTGAGCTAGTTAAAGATAAAAAAATTGAAGGGATCAGCGCATTACGTGATGAATCAGATAAAGACGGTATGCGTATCGTTATTGAGATCAAACGTGGTGACGTAGGTGAAGTTATTTTGAACAACCTTTATTCACAAACTCAGTTACAAACTGTGTTTGGTATGAATATGGTTGCGTTAATTAATAACCAGCCTAAGTGTTTCAACTTAAAAGAAATGCTTGAAGAGTTTATTATTCACCGCCGTGAAGTTGTTACTCGTCGTACGGTATTTGATTTACGCAAAGCCCGTGACCGTGCGCATACGCTAGAAGGTTTAGCGATTGCACTGGCAAACATTGACCCAATTATCGAACTTATTCGTAAGTCACCAACACCTGCTGAAGCAAAAGTTGCACTAACAGCGCGTCCTTGGGAATTAGGTAATGTTAAAGCCATGCTTGATAAAGCCGGTGAAGACAATGTTGCCCGCCCAGATTGGTTAGCAAGCGAGCTGGGTATTCGTGATGGTCAGTACTATATTTCTGAGCAACAAGCTCAAGCAATTTTAGACCTACGTCTACACAAACTAACGGGCCTAGAGCACGAAAAAATTCTTACTGAATACCAATCGTTACTAGACCTAATTGCTGAACTATTATTCATTTTGGCAAGTCCGGAACGTTTAATGGAAGTTATTCGTGATGAGTTAGTTGAAATTAAAGAGCAATATGGTGATGAGCGCCGCACTGAAATTAATGCCGCTGCACACGATATTAGCCTTGAAGACTTAATTAACGAAGAGAACGTGGTTGTGACCTTGTCACACGAAGGATACGTTAAGTATCAAGCGTTAAGTGATTACGAAGCGCAGCGTCGTGGTGGTAAAGGCAAGTCAGCAACTAAGATGAAAGATGAAGATTTCATTGAACGTCTACTTGTTGCCAATACCCACGATACTATTTTATGTTTCTCTACTGCGGGTCGATTATACTGGCTTAAAGTGTACCAGTTACCACTTGCAAGTCGCGCAGCGCGCGGTAAGCCAATTGTTAACTTATTACCACTTGAAGCAGATGAACGTATTACTGCTATTTTGCCTGTACGTGATTATGAAGATGATAAATACATCTTTATGGCTACAGCATTTGGTACGGTTAAGAAAACACCATTAACGGCCTACAGCCGTCAACGTGCAAGCGGTATTATTGCCGTTAACTTAAACGAAGGTGATAGCTTAATTGGTGTTGATATTACCGATGGTAGCAACGAAATTATGTTGTTCACTGATGCGGGTAAAGTTGTACGCTTTAAAGAAGCTGAAGAAACCACGGTAGTTGATGAAAATGGTAACCCTGTTCTTGATGAAGAAGGTAAGCCTGAGATTCGCTTCAAAGGTGTACGTCCTATGGGTCGTACTGCAACGGGTGTTCGTGGTATTAAGATGCCAGACGATCAACGTGTTGTATCACTGATTGTACCAAAGAATGACGGTGCAATATTAACAGTGACAGAAAATGGTTACGGTAAGCGTACTCAACTTGAAGACTACCCATCTAAGAGTCGTGCAACACAAGGTGTTGTATCAATTAAGGTGAGTGAGCGTAATGGTGCCGTTGTTGGTGCTGTACAAGTTGATGACAACGACGAAATAATGATTATTTCGAATCGTGGTACCTTAGTACGTACTCGCGTTAATGAAGTTTCTACGGTTGGACGTAACACCCAAGGTGTTATTTTGATCAGAACTATTGACGAAGAGCAAGTAGTTGGTTTACAACGTATAGAAGAGATTGAAGTGACTGAAAGTGACTTGATTGACATCGAAGACGTTGAAACAGTAGATACGGTTATAGATGAAGTAGCGGATGATAATCCTCCTTCAGAATAATTGAGATTGAAAAAAGCGGCCTTGGCCGCTTTTTTTATATGGTTGAAAAAAACTAAAGACACTTGAATTAGTTTAATACCAATTCACTTAATTAAGTGGTCTATTTTGAGGCTGGAAAAACGTGTTGATAGCTAGGCAAAAAAATTGCTATTTAGTTGTTCTAAATGAGAATTTTTTAACGCAGGTAGCGACACGTTTAGCCCCGTAAAATGATTAAGTATTATTGCGGATTGGTATTAGTTTAAGTTAAACAGTAAATTACTGGAATGAGGAAAAGGTAATGAGTATTTATAATTTTTGTGCGGGTCCTGCAATGTTACCACCGGCTGTAATGCAAAAAGCACAAAAAGAGTTTTTAGACTGGCAAGGGCTTGGCGTTTCAGTAATGGAAATGAGCCATCGCAGTAAAGAATTTTTAGCATTAACGGCTAAGTGTGAAGCTAGTCTACGTCGCTTAATGAATATTAGTGATGAGTTTGAAGTGCTGTTTATGCACGGCGGTGGTCGAGGTCAATTTAGTGCTGTACCTTTAAACCTCCACGTTGACGGAAAAAAAGCGGTGTATTGTGAAAACGGCGTGTGGTCAAAAAGTGCAACCAGCGAAGCCGATAAGTTTACTCAAACTCACACAATTGACGTACGTAATGATGATAACGGTTTATTTTCTATTAAGCAGGTAGCCGATTGGGTTTTACCAGCCGATGCTGCATATATTCATTACTGCCCAAATGAAACTGTAGATGGTCTAGAGATTTTTGATGTACCCAGTCACCCAACAGCACCGATTGTCGCCGATATGTCGTCGACTATTCTATCGCGCGAAATTGACGTTAATCAATTTGATTTAATCTACGCAGGTGCTCAAAAGAATATCGGCCCATCGGGTATTGCTATCGTAATTGTTCGTAAAACGCTACTTGAGCGTGAAGGGCTAGCTAAGCCAGGTGTTTTGGATTACGCCCTTGAAGCAAAACAAGGCAGTATGTTTAACACTCCACCTACATTTGCATGGTATTTAGCAGCTGAAGTATTTGAATGGCTTGAACAAAATGGCGGTGTAAAAGCCATGGAAACACATAATACTGCCAAAGCTCAGCTGCTTTATGACTTTATCGATGAGTCTGATTTTTACACCAATAAAGTAGCGAAGCATTGTCGTTCACGTATGAATGTGCCTTTTTGGTTAGTTGATGAAAGCCTAAATGATAAGTTTGTTAAAGAGTCAAAAGAAGCGGGCTTATTAGCGCTTGAAGGGCACCGTATTGTTGGCGGTATGCGCGCGAGTATTTATAACGCAATGCCACTGGAAGGGGTTAAAGCATTAGTTGATTTTATGGCGGCTTTCGCAAAGGAGAACAGCTAATGGAGCAACTTTCTTTAGCGCCTATTTCACAGGTTAATGGCAGTGTTACTCTGCCGGGTTCGAAAAGCTTGTCAAATCGCATTCTATTATTGGCTGCACTATCAAACGGCACTACGGTTGTAGAAAACTTATTAGACAGTGATGATATTCGTCATATGTTGGGCGCCTTAGCGCAGCTCGGTGTGAATGTGACACTTAATGATGAGCGAACCATCGCGACCGTAGAAGGTGTAGGTGGCGTATTTAAAACGCCAACTGAACCACTGTTTTTAGGTAATGCAGGTACAGCATACCGTCCTTTAACGGCCGTGCTTGCATCGATTGCTGGGGAGTATGAGTTAATTGGTGAGCCACGTATGGAAGAGCGACCAATTGGCCACTTGGTTGATGCACTGCAAGCCTTAGGTGGTAATGTTAGTTATTTAAAAAATAAAGATTATCCGCCACTTAAAATTGTCGGCGGGAAAATTTCCGGTGGTGAAGTCGAAATTGACGGTAGTATTTCAAGTCAATTTTTAACGGCGCTGCTCATGGCTGCGCCATTATTTAAAGGCGATACACACATTAAAATTAAAGGCACGTTAGTGTCTAAGCCTTACATTGATATTACTCTTGATGTAATGGCGCGTTTTGGTGTTACCGTTGAGCATGATAATTACACCACGTTCTTCGTTAAAGGTGCACAACAGTATCAAGCCGTTGAGCGAATTATGGTCGAAGGGGATGCTTCATCTGCTTCTTACTTTATTGCTGCTGCAGCAATTGCCGGCGGCGAAATAGAAATTAAAGGCGTCGGCGCTAAATCAGTTCAAGGTGATATTGGCTTTGCTAAAGTGATGGAGCAGGTCGGTGCCAAAATTGATTGGTATGACGAACGTTTAGTTGTTCGTAAAGGTGAGCTTAACGGTATTGATATTGATGCTAATGCAATACCTGATGCTGCAATGACCCTAGCTACAGTTGCCTTGTTTGCAAAAGGGCCAACGGCAATTCGCAACATTTATAACTGGCGAGTAAAAGAAACTGACCGTTTACACGCTATGGCCACTGAGCTTAAAAAAGTAGGGGCTGAAGTAGTAGAAGGGCATGACTTTATTGAGATCACACCGCCAAAACAGTTTAATAATGTGGCTGTAGATACCTATGATGACCATCGTATTGCCATGTGCTTTGCAATGGTGGCAGTAGGGGGTAAGCCCATAACGATTAACGATCCAGCCTGTACTTACAAGACATTCCCAACATTTTTCAACGTGTTAGCATCTGTCAGTAAATAGGCTATTTATAAGTATTTATAAAAAGTTACATACTAAAAGCGGATAATCTTTAATAATTGACGTATAATGTGGCGGTTTATTTTGGTGTGCATTGAAGGAGGTTTTAAATGCCGGCGTTATTAATGCCCGTAATCACCGTAGATGGCCCAAGTGGTTCTGGTAAAGGAACTGTTTGTCGCTTATTGGCTGAAAAATTAGGCTGGGATGTGTTAGATAGCGGTGCAATTTATCGCGTACTTTCACTTGCAGCACTTCATCACCAAATTGCGTTAGATAACGAAGAAGCACTGGTTCCATTAGCTGCAAATCTTGATGTGCAGTTTTTGATAGACAGTGACACTAATGCAGGAAAGATTATTTTAGAAGGCGAAGACGTAACAACCACTATTCGAAATGAAGAAGTGGGAGCTGCAGCGTCTAAAGTGGCGGCATTGCCGCGAGTTCGTGAAGCGTTACTTCGTCGCCAGCGTGCGTTTAGAACTGAAAATGGCTTAATTGCTGATGGTCGCGATATGGGCACTGTTGTGTTTCCTGATGCGCCATTAAAGATATTTCTAACCGCAAGCGCAGAAGAACGTGCTCGCAGACGTTTTGTTGAGTTGAATGAGCGCGGGCTTGATGTTACACTAAGTGGTCTATTACAAGACATTCAAGCACGTGATGATCGCGATATGAATCGCGCCGTTGCGCCGCTTGTACCTGCAGAGGATGCGATTGAGCTTGATACTAGCGAACTCAACGCACAGCAAGTCTTTGATAAAGTTATAACTTTATTAGATTCAAGCATCTCTGAAGGTAAGCTTCCTAAACGAAGCTAAATACATTTTATGCACCAGCAGGACGCCAGTGCTATTTTAACAACCCCATGCAGCATGGTTGCTTATTGGTATTAATATATGAGACGTATATTCGTATGTCAGAAAATTTTGCGCAGTTATTTGAAGAAAGCTTAAAGGGTTTTGAAGCAGAGCAAGGCTCTATCGTTAAAGGTACAGTAATCTCAATCGAGAACAACATTGTACTTGTAGATGCTGGTCTTAAATCAGAAAGTGCTATCCCTGCAGAGCAGTTCAAAAATGCTGCTGGTGAACTAGAAGTTGCTGTTGGCGACGAAGTAGATGTTGCACTAGATGCAATCGAAGACGGTTTCGGTGAAACTATCCTTTCTCGTGAGAAAGCGAAGCGTCACGAAGCGTGGATCCGTCTTGAGAAAGCATGTGAAGAGCAAGAGACTGTTACTGGTGTTATCAACGGTAAAGTTAAAGGCGGTTTCACTGTTGAAGTTGATTCAATCCGTGCTTTCCTACCTGGTTCACTTGTTGATGTTCGTCCAGTACGTGACACAACTCACCTTGAAGGCAAAGAGCTTGAATTTAAAGTAATCAAGCTTGATCAAAAACGTAACAACGTTGTTGTTTCACGTCGTGCAGTTATCGAATCAGAAAACTCACAAGAACGTGAAGAGCTTCTTGCTAACCTTGTTGAAGGTCAAGAAGTTAAAGGTATCGTTAAGAACCTTACTGACTACGGTGCATTCGTTGACCTTGGTGGTGTTGATGGTCTACTACACATTACTGACATGGCGTGGAAGCGTGTTAAGCACCCTTCAGAAATCGTTAATGTTGGCGACGAAATCGCAGTTAAAGTTCTTAAATTCGACAAAGATAAAACTCGTGTATCTCTAGGTCTTAAACAGCTTGGCGAAGATCCATGGGCAGCTATCGCTGGTCGTTACCCAGAAGGTTCTAAACTTTCTGGTCGTGTAACTAACCTTACTGATTACGGTTGCTTCGTAGAAATCGAAGAAGGCGTTGAAGGTCTAGTACACGTTTCTGAAATGGATTGGACTAACAAGAACATCCACCCTTCAAAAGTTGTTTCACTTGGTGACACTGTTGAAGTTATGGTTCTTGAAATCGACGAAGAACGTCGTCGTATTTCTCTTGGTCTTAAGCAATGTATTGCTAATCCTTGGCAGGAATTTGCTCGTCTACAAAACAAAGGCGACCAAGTTACTGGTAAGATCAAATCAATCACTGACTTCGGTATCTTTATCGGTCTTGACGGTGGTATTGATGGTCTTGTACACCTTTCAGACATTTCTTGGAATACACCTGGCGAAGAAGCTGTACGTGAATTCAAGAAAGGCGACGAAATCACTGCTATCGTATTGCAAGTTGACCCAGAGCGTGAACGCATCTCTCTAGGTGTTAAGCAAATCGAAGCTGACCCATTCAATAACTACCTTGATGCAAACAAAAAAGGTGCTATTGTTAAAGGTAAAGTGACTGAAGTTGATGCGAAAGGCGCAACTGTTGAACTTATCGAAGGCGTTGAAGGTTACATCCGTGTAGCTGATATCGCTCAAGAGCGCGTTGAAGATGCAACTACTGTTGTTTCTGTAGGCGACGAAATCGAAGTTAAATACGTTGGTGTTGATCGTAAGAACCGCACTTTAAGCTTATCTGTTAAAGCTCTTTTCGAAGCAGAAGAGAAAGAAGTACTAGAGAAGCTTAAGAAAGAAGAGCCAGTGTTCGAAAACGCAATGGCAGCTGCTTTCGCAAATGCACAAAAAGACTAATTAATTATAGTCTTTTAATTGGAAGGGCAGTTTATGCCCTTCCACTATTTCTTTTTAAGGAAACGCTATGACTAAGTCAGAACTGATAGAAACACTTGCTGAACAACATTCACATATTCCTGTGAAAGATGTTGAGAACGCTGTTAAAGAAATTCTTGAACAAATGGCCGGCTCATTATCTTCTTCAGATCGTATTGAGATCCGAGGTTTTGGAAGTTTCTCTTTGCATTACCGTGCGCCTCGTACAGGTCGCAATCCTAAAACAGGTGAAACTGTAGAGTTAGATGGTAAGCATGTACCTCATTTTAAGCCAGGCAAAGAACTACGTGACCGTGTAAACGAGAGCATTGCTTAGTAAACTTATTGGAGTAGTTACTTGTTTAAGGTATTAAAAATTATTCTGGCAGCACTATTTTTAATTGGTGCATTTGTATTGGGTTCGCAAAATCCACAATTAACAAAAATTAACTACATAATAGCCAGTAATACATTACCTTTAGCCGTTATAATAAGTATCTGCTTTTTGTTAGGTGTTGTAGTGGGTTGCTTTGTGAGCTTTAAATTGTTTACGCAATTAAAGTGGCAAAATTACCGTTTAAAAAAGCAATTAACGCCTGAAAAAGATAATAAAAAGCGTATTGCCAACAAAGATACCTAATTATGATTGAGCTGTTGTTTTTACTGCTTCCTGTTGCCGCCGGTTATGGCTGGATCATGGGGAAAAACAGTGCGAAAAATCAGGCTCATCAATTTAATCGTCAAATTACTTCTGAATACAGTAAAGGCTTAAAATTTTTACTAGACAGAGAAGAAGATCAGGGGCTTGAGCATTTAATTAATTTGCTCGAAGTAGCTGCTGACTCTGTAGAACACTATTCTACCTTAGCCACTATGTTTCGCCGCCGTGGTGAGCTCGACCGCGCAATAAAAATTCATGAATTGCTATTAAAACACCCAAGCCTTAACGAGAAACAAGCTGCCAATAGCCGGTTAGAATTAGCCGAAGACTATATCATGGCAGGTTTACTCGATAGCGCAGAAGAACATTTAATATGGCTGGTAAAAAATAACCATGAAGATGCTCTTGAGCCAATTATCTCCTTATATTCACAGACCCGTGAATGGGAAAATGGCATTAATATGTTTGAAGCGCATACTGAGCTTTTTTCAAAAGAGCAACACTTCAAAGCCATCGCAAACTTTTACTGTGAACATGCTATTGCCAGTAATAACCCTCAACTTATGCGCAAAGCTATTAGCTTAAACTTTAAAACAATCAGACCTCTATATGAACTCGGTTTGTCTGCTTATACAAAAGAGGATTACGTTAAAGCAATTTATTATTGGCGAGAACTTATCTGCCAATTTACCTTTTTTGCGCCATTATTTATTGATAAGTTAGCGCATAGTTATAAGCAACTAAAATTAACCCATCAGTTTCATGAACTCGTTGCTGAGTTATTAGAAAAAGGTGGAGTAATGATAAAAATACAGCACTGCCAAGCGTTGCTTGAGCAAGGCCACACAGAACAAGCCTTTGAGTTTTTGACTGATAGTTTAAAACGTCAGCCCACCATCCGTGGTTTTAGTTTTTTATTGCAGTTAATGAGCGCCGAAAATAAAAATACAAAAGATGTGCTTAATCAAATAGATAAACTTGTTACCTCATATATTGCTACTAAGCCTGACTTTCAATGTCAGCATTGTGGCTTTACAAGTTACACCATTTATTGGAATTGCCCTTCGTGTAAACATTGGGAAACCATTGTGCCTAGCAGAGGCTTAGACGGATTTTAATCTTTATACTTTTCGCTCACTAGTAGGATAGTTATGTCTTTCGAACAATCAAAAAAAATTCTTATCGCTCTTGATTATGATGATCAGCAAACTGCTTTAGCTTTTGTTAAACAGTTATCACCGGATACCTGTCGATTAAAAGTGGGTAAAGAAATGTTCACTTATTTTGGCCCTGCATTTGTTAAAGAGCTGGTTGATTTAGGTTTTGATGTATTCTTAGATTTAAAGTTCCACGATATTCCAAATACTGTTGCTAAAGCAGTAACTGCTGCAGCTAAAATGGGCGTGTGGATGGTTAATGTTCATGCAAGTGGTGGTTTTGAAATGATGCATAAAGCTAAGCAGGCACTTGAGCAGTTTGGCGATAAAGCCCCATTATTGATTGCAGTGACCGTTTTAACCAGCATGGATGAAGCAGAGCTTAAACGTTTAGGCATCAGTAAATCACCACAAGAGCAAGTGATGCATTTAGCAAAATTAACAAAGCAAGCAGGGCTTGATGGTGTAGTGTGTTCAGCACAAGAAGCACAAAGTTTAAAAGCAGCATTGGGAGACGAGTTTAAATTAGTCACCCCAGGTATTCGTCCTGCTGGTAGTGATGCGGGCGATCAAAAACGTATTATGACACCTAAAGAAGCCATTGAAGCTGGCAGTGACTACCTAGTAATAGGGCGTCCTATTACTCAGGCACAAAACCCGGTGCAAGTATTGAGTGATGTAAATAAATCAATAGCTTAAACTTAAAGTTTGCATAATTATAAGGAGTTTATTACAACTCTTTTTGTTTGTGCTACATTTAATTACGGCTATGCAGTGAGGAACTAACTTTGCGTTTAATAATGTTTGTAGTGGTAATTATCATTAGTGGCTTTGCTGTTAATAAATATGTTTTTTCAACTAAAATGTATGATGATGTTTCGAATGTTACTGATTTGGTATCTGATTACCCCGTTGATTTGTTTAAGTTTAAAAAAATCGCTCAAAATTATGCTCAGCATTTGTGCTATACAAATGAAGGTGTTTTAGCTGGACTTAATATAAGTAGCAAAGAGTGTGTTGATGTACACGATGAAATGCAGAATGAGTGTACAAAAAAAGTTTTTAGATTAGCGCCGTTAAATATGACGTCTAAGAAAGAATTAATTGAATATTCAAATCAATATTCACGTTGTACCTTACCTTACAAAAACATTAAGTTATAAATTTTAAATACGAAAAAGCCACCTAAGTTTATACCTAGGTGGCTTTTTTATAGAATTATTTTAAACGAATAGACTTAGCTTCAATATCAATTAAGCCTTGTTTAAATAACCCACCAATGGCTTTTTTGTAGTTTGCTTTACTGGTCGAAAATACTTTTTTAATTAATTCAGGTTCAGACTTATCGCCTATGGCTAATATGCCACCTTCATCTTTTAGTTTTTCCATAATTTTTTCGCCAAGTTCACTGACTTTACCCATACCTGGCTTTTCAAGTATGACGTCAATTTTTCCGTCTTCACGTACTTTTTGAATAAACCCTTTGAGCTTTTGACCAACAAATAGGTTTTTAAATACCATGTTGTAAAATACAACACCAAAATGAGATTCTTCAATAAGTACTTTGTAGCCGATATCGGTTTTACCTGCCACAATTAAATCAACTTCTTGTAAGTGGCTATATTGCGGCTCGTCTTTTGATAAAAAGCGATTAAAGTTGGTTGAAGCACAAATTCGTTGACTGGCATTATCAAGATATAAACGGACTAAATACGAGTAACCTTCTTGCATACGCGGTTTTTGTTCATTAAACGGTGCAAGTACGTCTTTTTCTAAACCCCAATCTAAAAAAGCACCAATGCTGTTTATTTCTTTAACGCGCAGTAGGGCATATTCACCGACTTGTGCGTGTGGTTTTTTAGTTGTTGCTGTTGGCAGGTTTGCGTTATCTAAAAAGGTAAAAACGCTGATGCTATCGCCAGCTTCAAGTTCATGTTTAATCTCGTGTTTAGGTAAAAATACTTCACCTAAGTCATGGCCATCTAAATAGGCACCTTCATTACTGACTTCTTTTACAAATAGGGTTTGGGTAGTTCCAAGGTTACTCATAATTATTCCTGCTCAGGCTTTTTTTTACGACGCATCGGGGTATCACCATCAATGTTGAGTGGTGCTTTAATTGGGGCTGCTGGCTTTTTAGGTTTTGCTTTGCGTTTTTGCTGTGGCTTTTTGTCAGCCACTACTTTTTTAATCGGTTTAACTGGCGTCACTTTTTTCTCTTTGATGCCTTTAAATTTCGCTTTTAAACCATCAACCACCGCAAACGACAGTTCGTCATTTAAAAATGACTTAATTGCTAAGTAACTTGCCCAATCTTTAGGACCAACAAATGATAGCGCGTTGCCTTTAAAACCAGCTCGGCCTGTGCGACCAATACGGTGAACGTATTCTTCAGCGTGTTTTGGTAGATCAAAATTAATAACATGGGTCACACTGAGTAAATCTAAACCGCGAGATGCAACATCAGTAGTAATTAATATTTTAAAGTTCTCACGGCTAAACGCATCCATGATATCAAGGCGCTTACTTTGAGTTAAATCCCCGGCTAGTGCGACAGACTTAAAGCCTTTACTATTTAATGCCTCGCTTAAGCGACTGGTATCAGCACGTGTTGCGGTAAATATAATACATTGCCCTACATTATCTTTATTAAGAAAATGCTCAAGTAGCGCTTCTTTATGATCAAGATGATCGGCTAAATACAATGTTTGTTTAATATCACTGTGTTGCTCATTGGCTGCACTGAGCATAATTTGTTTTGGTTTTTTTAATAAATTACGCGAAAGGGCATCTACTTGAGCATGATCTAATGTCGCTGAAAACAATAGGGTCTGGCGTAATCGGTGATCTGCCAGTTCATTAATTAACTTAAGCTGGTCGGTGAAACCTAAATCCAAGATACGGTCAGCTTCATCAAATATAAGTAGCTCTAAGCCACTTAACTGTAAAGAGCGTTGCTTTAAGTGATCGGCTAAGCGTCCTGGTGTAGCAACCACAAAATGTGGGTCGTTGCGCAGTGCTTTAATTTGGTCGTTAAAGTTTTCACCACCGAGAATTTTAACTGCCTTGATATTGGTACCGGCAATAAGTAATCGTAGTTGGGTGAACACTTGGGTTGCAAGCTCACGAGTTGGAGCAACAATAAGTACACGAGGATCACGTTTACTGAGTGCTTTTTGTTTCATTACTCGCTGCACTGCAGGTAATAAAAACGCTAAAGTTTTGCCTGACCCAGTTTTTGACTGAGCGAAAATGTCATGTCCAGCGAGTGCCGTTGGCACAGCATGAGCTTGAATATCGGTAGGCTGGGTGATCCCTTGGTGCGCTAATTGTGTTTCTAGGCGAGTATCAATCCCAAGATCAGTAAAGTGCAATGTATATTTCTCCAATATGAGCAAGTCTTGTAAATTTATCCGCGCATTATAGCCCACTGAGCCACTGCGCTAACAGTAAAAAGCGCATTATCATCCATTTTTTTGCATTTAAATAAAAAAAGCGTAAAATACGCGCCCCATATGCGCCGGATTTACGATTCGGTAAACGCCCCTTGCGGGGTTTAAAGGCAAAATAGGAAAACCATGACTGCTATCCATAAAGATAATGTAACCAGCGATCACTTTGTTGTGTGCGCACTGTATAAATTTGTTTCTTTACCTGATTTTGAAGCACTTCGCCAACCTTTACTTAATGTAATGGAGCAAAACGACGTGCGTGGTACTTTGTTAATTGCCGCAGAAGGAATTAACGGAACTGTTTCAGCAAAACGTGAAGGCATAGATAACTTACTGGCGTGGTTAGACACCCAGCCTAATTTAGACAATATTGTTACTAAAGAATCATATGATGACGAATGCCCGTTTTACCGCACTAAAGTAAAACTTAAAAAAGAAATCGTGACTATGGGTGTGGAGGGCGTTGACCCATTAAAAGTAGTGGGCAGTTATGTTAAGCCAAATGAATGGAACGCCCTTATTTCTGATCCAGAGGTTATCCTTGTTGATACCCGAAATGATTATGAAATTGAAATTGGTACGTTTCAAAACGCGGTCGATCCAAACACGAAGACGTTCCGCGAATTTCCGCAGTGGGCCAAAGAAAATCTCGACCCAGAAAAGCATAAAAAAGTAGCTATGTTTTGTACAGGTGGTATTCGTTGCGAAAAATCAACAGCTTATATGAAAGAGCAGGGCTTTGATGAGGTATACCACCTTGAAGGCGGCATATTAAAATACCTAGAAGAAGTACCAAAAGAAGAAACCATGTGGGAAGGCGAGTGCTTTGTATTTGATAACCGTGTCGCGGTAAATCATGACTTACAAAAAGGCTCATATGATCAGTGTCACGCATGTCGGATGCCTATCACAGAAGAAGAAAAGCAAAAGCCTGAATACATGGAAGGGGTGTCGTGTCATCATTGTATTGATGATGTAACCGACGAGCAGCGTGAACGTTTTGCTGAGCGTCAAAAGCAAATAGAATTGGCACAAGCACGCGGTGAAGGCCACATTGGTAACGAAGCACAAGCTGCTTTACAACAACGTAAAGAAGCAAAAAAAGCGCAAAAAGACGCACAACGAAATAAATAATACCACGCGTTTATTTATTCATTAAAAAACCTCAGTAAATACTGAGGTTTTTTATTTAAAAGTAATTTATAAATAGCGAGCTACATTGCTTAGCAGCTTAAAGGTTTGATACTCACTTTGAGCTTAATCAACGAATACAATAACTTTTATCTATCGGCGTAAGTGTAATTTTATTAGCTGAATTTACAAGAACACATTCTGTGTTTTTATCGAGTTTTTTCTTTTGAATAACCGTAAATTCACCTTCATCAGCAGCGTATAAGTTATACTGATAAGCCGTATTACCTCCCTCAAATAATGCAGTAAATAACCCTCCAACTAAACCGCCTACAATAGCGCCACCAATCATTTCTTCGCTGTTGCCATCTAAGCTGTCAACAAAGCCAAAACCCGCTCCCGCAGCTATGCCTGTTCCAACTTCTGAGGAAAGTGTTACTTTTTGCTCTGACTCAACAGATGCATAATAGCGTTTAATTAATTGATTTTGACTCGTACGATCAACCCCTTGTGATGCACAGCCACTAAGTAGTAAAACCAAAATTATACTTTTATTCATAAATACTCGTTTGTATATTCACTCTAATGACCAAAGCATAGTGTTTAATACGCACAAAATATGTGGTGATTTTGTAGGCTGGTGTAAGAATGTGTAGTAAATACGTGGGTGTTTAATTTCAGCGTGTTGTTTTGCTAATTTGTCGTACTAAGCTATTTATTGATCATAGAGGTGTTAAACTGCGTAACATAATGGAAATAATAATTAATTAGGGTGATCCTTTGAAGTCGCAAAATCTTTTAATGGGCATAACGGCCTTATTTTTATCGGTTAGTTTGCCAGTAACTGGTGCTAGCGTGGTCGTTGAAAATATCGCTATGGAACAAGCCCAACAGCAGGTTCAGGCTGTTGGTAATGCTGAAGCTATCCATTCTGTTATTTTATATCCTGCCGTAGGTGACAAAGTAGCAGCGGTTCATTTTAAACCTGGCGATAAGGTTAAAGAAGGTGATATTTTACTTGAGCTAGATTCACGTAGGCAAAAAGCGGCCCTTGAAGAGGCTAAAATAAAATTAGCAGATAGTCAGCGAACTTTAAAACGTTTAAAACAAAGCCAAGCTAAAGGAGCTGTTCCGCAAAGTGATGTAGATGATGCAAAAACCATCGTGGAGCTTGCAAAAGTTACTCTCACTCAAGCCGAAACTGAATTAGAAGACCGCCAAGTCCGTGCCCCTTTTAATGGCACTATGGGGCTGACTGACATTGAAGTGGGTGACAGAATCACAACACAAACAATGATTGCTAGCATCGATGATACCCGCCAGTTATACATTAATTTTAACGCGCCTGAATCAGCGATTGCGATGCTCAGAAATAATGCTAGTGTACGCGTGTTCCCATGGCAATCGCAAGCGCCTGTTGAGGCAGAAATAGCTTATTTAGACTCACGTATAGACCCACAAACTCGTACCTTAAGAGTCAAAGCAAAGTTAAATAACAAAGATCAACAATTCTTACCGGGTATGAGTTTTCGAGTACATATAGAAGTATTAGGTCAACGCTTTGCCGCTATTCCTGAAGCAGCACTACTGTGGGGCGCAACGGGTCCATATGTGTGGACGAGTGTGGATAACAAAGCTACCCGGGTTGATGTGAAAATAGAGCAACGCTTGGCAGGGCGCTTACTCGTATCAGGGGCATTACAGCCAAACGATACGTTAGTTGTTGAAGGCGTTCAGCGCTTGCGAGCCAATCAAGAATTAAGCTTTACTGCACCTATCGCTAGTACGCAGGAGTAGCCATGAAACAGCAACCTATGATGCAAGACTTGCCGTCTATGGCAATTCGCCGCCCTGTACTTATTGTGGTGCTTAATTTATTAATAATTATTGCCGGTATCGCCGCTATAGCTGGCGTAGAAGTGCGAGAGCTTCCTGATGTAGATAGGCCGCGTATTACGGTATCAGCTTCGTTTCCAGGTGGTTCCCCAGAAACCGTTGACACTGAAGTCACCAGCAAACTTGAAGGTGCTGTTGCCCGTGTGAGTGGAGTTAAATCTATTCGTGCACAAAGTGAAGAAGGCAGCTCACGTATTGTGGTTGAATTTAGACCTGGTGTTAATCTGGATGATGCCGCTAATGAAACGCGCGAGTCAGTTTCGCGAGTGCAAAGAGAGCTCCCAGAAGAGGTTGAGCGTGTATCCATTATAAAAGCCGATAATGATGCTGAGGCGGTCGTATCACTCACCGTATCAAGTGAGAGTTTATCGTTAGAGGCATTAACCGAGCGAGTTGATGTTGACTTAGCACCACAGTTTTTAACTATTCCCGGTGTTGCTGATGTGCGCTTAAACGGTGATAGAGAGAGAGTGCTTAGAGTACGTATAGATCCGCTTAAGCTCAGTAGCTTTAATTTAACTATTCCTGATGTTGCTGACGTTCTCAGGCAAGCTCCCTTTGATGTGCCTGCAGGAAGTTTAAAATCAAACGATCAGCAAATCATTGTGCGTGCTGATGCTACCTCGGTCACACCAGATCAAGTCGGTGATATTATCATTCGTGGTGATACCCGTATTAGCGATATCGCCGCGGTATATTTTGGCCCGGCCGATCCGCGCTCTATGGTTAGGCTCAATGGTAAACCCGTTATTGGTATGGAAATTATCCGCCAAGCGCAATCTAACACCATAGAAATATCAGATGAAGTTCTAAAGCTTATAGAGGGAATGCGTGAACGCTTTCCTCAGATGGAATTTACCTTAACATCAGATGATGCACAATTTATTAGAAGTTCAGTGGATGAAGTTATTAACTCATTAGTGCTCACAGTGCTGCTAGTGATCATTACTTTATGGGTGTTTATTGGCTCATGGCGTGCAACCTTAGTGCCAGCATTTGCCATTCCGGTTGCCTTGATAGGCTCGTTAGCACTGATATGGGCATTGGGCTTCTCCATAAATATTTTAACCTTGCTCGCGCTTGTACTTGCTACTGGCTTAATCGTTGATGATGCGATTGTGGTGAGTGAAAATATTCAACGCCAGCGAGGATTAGGGCTTGGCAGGCGTGCGGCCGCAGTGGTAGGTACGCGTGAAGTATTTTTTGCCGTTATTGCCACCACGGCGGTATTAGCAGCTGTGTTTGTTCCCATCGCTTTTTTACCATCAACAGCAGGACGTTTATTTAGAGAGTTTGGCGGTGTTCTTGCCGGTGCAGTGATCATATCAAGCTTTGTTGCGTTATCGTTAGTGCCAGCACTTACCTCTAAGCTAAAGCTTAAGCAAGGCGGTTTTCATCCATTTGCTAAGTTTGGTAACGTACTTGCTAATTTATATACCAAAACAATTCATAAAGTACTCGATCATGCGTGGCTAACTTTTATTGCCTGTTTATTAGTGGCAGGCGGCTCAGGTGCATTGTATATGAGCTTAGATAACGAGCTATTACCAACAGAAGATCGCGGTAAGATTAGAATATTTGCTCGTGGGCCAGATGGCGTAGGCTTAAACTTTATGGACAGGCAAGCCATTAAAATGGAAGACACTTTGCTGCCTTTCGTCGAAAGCGGTGAAATTGAATCTATTTACACGGTTGTTGGTCAGTGGGATCCTAATATTGTGTTCATCACTGTACCTTTAAAGCACTGGGATGAACGTAACTTTAGTCAACAAGAAATCATCAATAAAATTCGTCAGCCTCTAATGAATATTCCTGGAGCACCCGCATACGCAGGAGGCGCTAATAGTTTAAATTTACGTGGCCAAGGTGGCGGAATCGAAATTGCTTTGCTGGGGCAAGATTACCTTGAAATATTTAAAGCTGCACAGCAGTTTTCAGCAGATCTTGAAAAAGCAGTACCTGAAGTTGCACCGGTTCGCGTATCGTATCAGCCATCGCAACCACAACTTCGCGTCAATATAGACAGACGACGCGCAGAAGAGCTCGGTGTATCGTTAAGTGATATAGCCATTACTTTAAGAGCTGCCATTAATGGCGACGATATAGCCGATTTAAATATTGGCGATCAGTCAATACCAATTATGTTACAGGCTCAAAATCAAACCATTAATGACCCCAGTGATTTAGCAAATTTATATGTAAGCGCCCGCGATAATCAATTAGTACCGCTCAGTAGTGTAGCTAATATTACAGAGGAAGGTGTAGCTGCAGAGCTTGAGCGCCATGCTCAGCGACGTGCCATAGAATTAAGCATGGAATTACCCGAAGGTTTAACCATTGCCACACTGGTAGAGCAAATAAAACAAGTGTCTGAGCAATCATTACCAGCAGGTATTACCCTAGCGTTTAAAGGGGAAGCTCTGACATTTGAAGAGACCTCAAACGAAGTATTGATGACCTATGTATTGGCATTTTTAATTGTATTTTTAGTATTGGCAGCACAATTTGAAAACGTTAACAGCGCCATTGTGGTGATGATTACTGTGCCATTTGGTATTACATCCGCTATTTTAGCACTGTACTTAACCGGCACATCACTCAATATTTATTCGCAAATTGGTCTGGTAATGCTTATTGGTTTAATCGCGAAAAACGCAATTTTATTGGTCGAGTTTGCTGATCAATTAAGAGATAACGGGCTTAGTGTTCGAAAAGCGGTTGAACAAGCTGCACTGGTACGCCTACGACCCATTACCATGACCTTAATTTCTACTTTATTGGGTGCATTACCGCTTATTATGTCAACAGGTGCGGGCGCTGAGGCGCGTAATGCGATTGGCTGGGTGGTGTTTGGTGGACTAGCATTAGCGGTATTGTTTACGCTTTATTTAACACCGGTGATTTATTTAGGACTTGCACGTTTTACCAGCCCTCGCGGCGATGAGTCAAAACAATTAGCGCAGGAGTTAGAGCAAGTAGATAATTAATCGCTAACTATTTACGTAAATTGGCTATTTTTCTTTGAAAAAATAGCCAATTAGGCTCACAATTCAACTAGATTCACGCCACAAGGATTCCCTATGCAGGCCGAGCAAGTTGAAATAGCCCAATTTTTAGTTGAACATCCCCCATTTGATACGCTTCCTACTGAGGCATTGAACGAATTAGCAATGCAAATAGAGGTTGCTTACTTTCGTGCCGAAACTGATATCCTGCATTTAGGGCAAGATATTAGTGACTTGTATATTATTCGTAGTGGCTCAGTTGAGATTTCACGCCGTAATGGTGAACTCTATAACCGCTTAGCTACAGGCGGTATTTTTGGCCAAATGGGTTTATTGATGAACCGCAAAGTGCGGTTTCCAGCTCGTGCACTTGAAGATACCTTAACGTATTGTATTAATGTTAATACCTTCAACGAATACTGTGATAAATACGAAACCTTTGCCGACTTTTTCGAAGTGGATGGCAACGTACGCTTGCACCAAGCGATAGTAGAGCAAGCCGACAGCAATGATTTAACCACCGCAAAAGTTAAATCATTATTACATCGCGATGTAGTCACTGTTACTACACAAACCCCCATACAAGACGTCGCGTTTTTGATGACACAAGAATCGGTCTCTTCAGTACTTGTTACTGATATAGAAAAACAAATAAGCGACGATCCAGAAGAGGATGACGGTCAAGTCGTCGGGATCATCACAGATAGAGATATCCGTACCAAAGTTGTTGCCCAAGGACTTACGTTTGATACGCCGGCGAAGGAGGTAATGACCTCAGGGTTGGTTTTGCTCGATAGTAACTCTTACGTTTTTGAAGCTGTTTTAGCCATGCTAAGAGATAACTTACATCACTTACCTGTGGTACATAAAAAGCGACCAATAGGGGTGATATCGCTATCTGATATTTTACGCTATGAATCACAAAGTAGCTTATTGTTAGTACGCGGTATTTTAGCTCAACAATCGGTTGATGACTTAGTTCATTACGCCCGCCAATTACCTAATGTGTTTGTGCGTATGGTAAACGAAGATGCTAATTCGCATATGATAGGGACCGCTATGGCAGTAATAGGACGTACCTTTAAACAGCGCCTATTAGCCCTAGCAGAAGAAAAATTTGGCGAGCCGCCCATTCCTTATTGTTTTATTGCGCTGGGCTCAATGGCACGGGATGAGCAGTTAATTGTAACCGATCAAGATAATGCACTGATTTTAGATAATAGTTTCGATGAGGTATTGCACGATGAGTATTTTCAAAACTTATCAGACTTTGTGTGTGATGGCTTAGCTAAGTGTGGCTATACCTATTGTGATGGTGAAATTATGGCCTCGTTTAAAAAATGGCGTATGACCCGCGAACAATGGCAAGAAAAATTTGCTAGCTGGATGGCCGAGCCCAAACCGCAAGCACTGCTCAATAGCTCGATATTCTTTGACTTAGATGGTGTGTGGGGTAAGTTAAAGTGGGCCGATGAGCTTAAAACGCTGGTGGCAAAAGAAAGCAAAGTAAATAAACGCTTTTTAGCTAACCTTGCTGCTAATGCTCGCAATCGAACGCCACCATTGGGATTTTTTAACGGCTTTGTACTTGAGCACAATGGCCAACATAAGCGCTCAATGAACTTAAAACGTCGTGGTACAGCGCCGCTATCTGATGTGGTTCGCGTTCATGCATTAGCGGTCGGTTCACGTAAACAAAATTCGTTTGAGCGCTTAGAGGATATTATCGAGGCTAACTTATTACCCAAAGGCAAAGCACAAGATTTGCGTGATGCATTTGAATATATTGCCACTGTACGTATTCGCCATCAGGCATGGCAGATAGAGCAGGGGGAAGCGCCCGATAATGATTTAGACCCGCATTTACTCTCACCATTTGAGCAAAGTAATTTAAAAGAAGCTTTTGCGATTTTAGAAAAAGCGCAAAGCTTTTTAAAGTTTAGTTATTCTGCTCATTCAGGTGTGAAATAAGTTATGGCTAAATCACCGTTAGATTGGCCACGTCGTTACGAGCAGCTTTTACATAGTGCGCAAAACTCGTTGCTTAAGGAGTTTTATAAGCTGGCATTTACCAATCAGACTGCTCCACTTAAAGATGTACCTTTTGTGGCGCTAGATTTTGAAACAACAGGTCTGGACGCTAATACCGATGATATTGTTAGTGTGGGGTTAGTGCCTTTCAATGTTAATCGTATTTACTGTAAAGAGAGCCACCATTGGGTAGTACAACCACGACGAGATTTGAGTGAAGAGTCGATTGTTATCCATGGTATTACCCACTCAGAAGTGGACGAAGCTCCCGACCTCAATCGAATTTTAGCCCCACTTCTTGATGCACTTAAAGGGAAAGTGGTGGTGGTGCATTATGCCGCCATTGAGCGCCACTTTTTTTATAATGCGCTGCTCACACGTATAAAAGAAGGGATTGAATTTGCTCTAGTCGACACTATGGAAATTGAAAGGCGAGCGCTTAGAGCGCGTCAAGGGCTACTAGGTAGGCTATTTAATACAAAACTAGGCTCATTACGGTTAAGTGATACAAGGGAGCGTTATTCCTTGCCATTGTATCAAAACCATAATGCACTGACTGACGCTTTAGCCACCGCAGAATTACTGCAAGCTCAGCTGAGTTATCATTATCGGTTAGATACACCACTAAGTGAAATTTGGCTTTAGCGAAACGTTATAAAATATTATAGGAAAAATAGAGTAAAAAAAACGCCGCAATTAGCGGCGTTTTTTAATGTAGGGTGTTATTTAACTGGGCGAGGCTCAGTTCGTAAACCTAAAATTAAGCTTACACACATTAATAGTAAAACAATGGTAAACGGTAGACCGGTTGAAATAGCCCCAGCTTGTAGTGCTTCAATCGCTTGAGTACCACCAATCCAAAGTAATGCAGCAGCAATTGCGCCCTCAACAGTAGCCCAAAAAATACGCTGTGGTACCGGTGCATCAATTTTTCCACCTGCTGTGATTGAATCAATTACAAGTGATCCTGAATCAGAAGAAGTAATAAAGAATACCAGTACTAATACAATAGCAATGAAAGAAAGCACACTCGCCATTGGCATTTCATCAAGCATTTGGAACATCGCCATAGGGACACTTGTTAGACCGTCAGTCCCAAGAGCACCAATACCATTAACTACTTGGTCAATTGCGATGCCACCATAGATAGACATCCACAGGATAGTAACCGCTGTTGGAATAAGTAATACCGCGGTTAAAAATTCACGGATTGTACGACCACGCGAAACACGCGCAATAAACATACCTACAAACGGTGACCATGAAATCCACCAAGCCCAGTAGAATACTGTCCAACCATGCATCCATGTTTCATCTTCACGGCCATGTGGGTTACTCAATGGAATAATGTTCTCTACATACCCCATTACCGTGTTAGGGATATTACCCATAGAGACCGCAAAACCAACTAAACATACAAATACTAGTAATACTAAAGCAATGAGCATATTTACGTTACTAAGTAATTTAACGCCGCCATCAATGCCTCTAATAACAGAGACGACTGCTAGTAACGTAACACCTGTAATAACCAGAATTTGTGAACCTACGCCACCTTCAAAACCAAATACATGATTAATACCGGCAGAAGCTTGTTGTGCACCTAGCCCAAGTGACGTTGCTAAACCAAATAAGGTTGCTAATACAGCTAAAATATCAATTATGTGACCAGGCCACCCCCACGCTTTATCACCTAAAATTGGGTAAAAAATCGAACGAATAGAAAGCGGTAAGCCTTTATTGTAAGTAAAAAATGCTAACGAAAGCGCAACTACAGCATAAATTGCCCAAGGGTGAAGACCCCAATGGAACATAGTTGCACCCATTGCCATTTTCGCGGCTTCTGGTGTGTTAGCTGTTACATTGAGCGGCGTTTCATACCAACCAGTGTAGTATGCAACTGGTTCAGCAACACCCCAGAACATTAAGCCAATACCCATACCTGCAGCAAATAACATTGCCAGCCAAGAAATACGAGAATGCGATGGTTTAGCATCGTCACCGCCTAAGCGGATATTGCCATATGGTGAAAAAATTAAAACTAAACAAAAAATAACAAAGAAGTTGGCAGCCCACATAAATAAGCCGTCAAAATTATTAATAATATCGGTTTTGATACCATTTAGTGTTGTTTTAGCTACTTCGGCATCTGACACTAGTACGGCGATTAAAAAAAGTGCTATTAACCCTGCACTGATCCCGAATACAGGGTTATGTATATCAAATCCCCACTTTTGTACGTTGTCTTGACCTACGGTGTAGTCCGTATTATCAATACTGTACTTGTCATGATTCTCGCTCATGCAATACCTCATTGGTTAATGAAACAGGTTGGCTTAATGCCAGTTTTTTATAGTTCACTGTATTCGTCTTATTAGATTTATAACTAAAGCTAATAACACGAATAGTTAGAAGACTAACTAATTTAATTGCCCATCATACCTTTACTAATAGGGGAGTTAAATATTAAATGCAAAAGATTTAACACTTTGGCAAAACTTTAAGCTACTTTTGTCTTTTTATTGTACATATCTGGCAGCTGAACAAAAGATAACTAATGTGTCAGCTAATTATTTTATAGTCGTATATAGCATTGAATGCAAAGCTAAGTGAATGAATATTCGGCCTAATCAGACAAGTAAATAACTAAAAAAACGCTATTGAATACGTAAAAACTAACTCAGCGTTTTAAAATCACTATTCATTTATTAAATGATTTTTTAATGACATTTTAACTATGTTTTTATGATTTTGGATAATGAGCTAGATAAATATTTTCATGAGGTTAATGAAAAAGCGAGATTGAAATAGTTTTTATAAAAAGCGACTAAATCTTACTGTTTAAACTAAATTGGTCAAAGGTTTATTTCACCTTTGCGATTTAATTTACAAAAATGGCAAAGAAACGCTGCGCTTGTAAAGAAGTGACAAATAACAGTGATTAAACATGAATGATTAAATTGAATGGTTTTGATTTCTCATTCACTTCTTTTAGTGGAATAAAATTTTCAAGAAATTATTCACAAAGACAGCGAAGAAAAGCTGCAGTTTTTAAGCTGCAGCGTAGATAGGGGGGTAACTATTTTTTATATGCTTCATTGTGAACGCCAGCGGCGCGTCCAGATGGATCCGCATTATTTTGAAAAGATGCATCCCACGCCAGTGCTTCGGGGGTTGAACATGCTACTGATTTACCATGTGGTACACAGTTAGCAGAGGCATCGCCCGGGAAGTGCGATTCAAAAATACGGCGGTAAAAATACGCTTCTTTTGAATCTGGCGTGTTAATTGGGTATTTAAATTTAGCATTCGCTAGTTCTTGATCCGTTACTTGCTCATTCACATACTCTTTTAAAGTATCAATCCAGCTGTAGCCAACACCATCAGAGAATTGTTCTTTTTGACGCCATAACACTTCGTCTGGAAGGTAGCCGTCGAAGCCAGCACGTAAAATATGCTTTTCAATTTTTTCGTCTTTACACATTTTAGCTTCTGGGTTGATGCGCATTGCAACATCAACAAATTCTTTATCTAAAAATGGCACGCGTGCTTCAACACCCCAAGCAGCCATTGATTTATTAGCACGTAAACAATCAAACATATGCAGTTTTGATACTTTACGGTTTAGCTCTTCATGAAACTCTTGTGCATTGGGTGCTTTATGAAAATATAAATAACCACCAAATAATTCATCGGCTCCTTCACCTGAAAGCACCATTTTAATGCCCATAGCTTTAATTTGGCGTGCCATTAAGTACATAGGGGTTGAGGCACGAATAGTAGTTACATCATAGGTTTCAATGTGATAAATCACTTCTTTAAGAGCATCAATACCTTGTTGAATAGTAAAAATAATAGGGTGGTGAATAGTGCCTATCATATCAGCCACTTTTTGCGCTGCAGCTAAATCGGGTGAGCCTTCTAAACCCACTGAAAACGAATGCAGTTTAGGCCACCAAGCATCACTTTCATCGTTGTCTTCAATACGTTTTGCGGCAAAATGTTGAGTAATAGCTGAAATAACCGACGAATCTAATCCACCAGATAGTAATACACCGTAGGGTACGTCACACATTAGTTGGCGTTTTACCGCGGCTTCTAGAGCATCTTTTACATCTTCTGCCTTGGCATCGTTGTTCTTCACTGCGTCGTAGCTTTGCCAATCACGTTGGTAGTAAGGTGTTAATTTACCGTCTTTGCTGTAAAGGTAATGCCCTGGTGGGAACTCCTCAATATGTTTACAAATAGGTGAAAGCGCTTTTAGCTCTGATGCTACATAAAAGTTGCCATGCTCGTCGTGGCCTGTATACAGTGGAATAATACCAATGTGGTCGCGACCAATTAGATAAGCATCTTGCTCTTCATCATATAAACAAAAGGCAAAAATACCATTTAAGTCATCTAAAAATGCAGGCCCTTTTTGTTTATACAGGGCTAAAATAACTTCACAATCTGACTGGGTTTGAAAATCAAACTCGACTTCTAAATTAGCGGCAAGCTCTTTGTGGTTATAAATTTCGCCATTTACCGCTAAAATATGCGTTTTTTCTGGGTTGTATAATGGTTGCGCACCGCTTGATACGCCAACTATTGCTAAGCGTTCGTGCACTAAAATTGCTTTGTCTGATGAATACACCCCTGACCAATCAGGCCCGCGGTGGCGAAGCAGTTTGGACATTTCGATTGCCTGAGCGCGTAACTGGCTGGGATCCGATTTAATATCGAGTACGCCGAATATTGAACACATAATTTTTCCTCATTCCTATTAAGTGCCTACGATAGCGAGTTTGCTAAAGACTAACCTTGTTTTATCAGAAATAAATACCTAAGTCACACGGCTTTTTTAAAATAATAAGAATAATTTATGCACCAAATAAACTGGCGTTGCACCAATGTGGTGATATTGACAAGGAGATTAAAATGCAATGTGCAATTTTTAATTTAAAATTACGTTAAAGTTAAATTAAATTGCAACAATTAGCTCGCCCTGCACCAAGAAAGTGCAAAGCGAAAAATAAATAAATAGCGGTTGAGTTACTCAGTGAGTGAGCGTGAGTGCACTATTAATTAATCCCAGTAGCGGCTTAAACTCAGCTTAAGTTGTGCTAGGTGAGCATCGAGCTTATTTTTTGCAGCATTTGCTTGCTCAAGTGATACAAATTCAAAGGTGATTGGATCGGCAGTTCTAAATTGTGCAAACTGATGTAAGTCGGCTTCTATCACATGCGCTATTAAAGGATAACCCCCCGTTGTTTGCCCGTCATTTAATAACACTATAGGATTGCCATCAGGTGGAAGCTGTATGCTCCCAGGTGCTACGGCTACAGAGGGCAATGAAAGTGTATGTTGCATAATATCAGCATTTTTATGGTCTAGGCGTACGCCCATACGATTACTATTTGGATTAATAGTAAATGCGGTATCACAAAAAGCATTAATGCACTCGGGTGTTAGTAGCTCATAATGAGGACCAACATGTAAACGGATAATATTACGTTTTGGCGGGGTAAGGGCGCCCTTATTACATAACCAAGGTTTAGTATAAGGACTTATGGCTACCACATCGCCACTTTGCAGTGCACGGCCATTAAAGCCTCCAATGGCTGCCCCTAAATCGGTAGATTTAGAACCCATAACCTCTGGGCATTCAATACCGCCTTTTACTGCAATATAAGCACGGGAGCCACCACGGCCAGTTGCAAATTTAAGTGTTTGCATTGCTTTTATTGGGTAACTCCAGCCTGGATAAAGTGGGTGTCCATCAAGGGTTGCTTTGAGGTCGGCTCCATGAAGGGCAATAACGGTATCACACTGAAATTGCAGTTCGCATAAACCCACGGTTAATTCCAGCACGGCAGCGTTGTCGGTGTTATTTAATAAACGGTTCGCAATAATGTGTGCATAGGTATCAAGGCTGCCTGAGCGGCTTACCCCTAAATGTCGAAAACCCACACGGCCTAAATCTTGGATTGTTAGTTGAATACCGCTCTTGATTACTTTAATCATTGCTTACTCCTTTTACAGGCACAAACTCTATGGTATCGCCAGGTTTAAATAAGCAAGGATTAGCCGCTTTAGAATCAAATAAGCAGGCATCAGTGTGAGCTATAATATGCCAACCACCTGGCGAATCTTCAGGGTAAATACCAGTTTGGTCTGCTCCAATAGCAATTGCGCCTTTAGGTACACTCACTCGCGGGTTATCGCGCCTTGGGGTAAATAACCGTGAGTTGAGCCCATGTAAATAAGGAAAACCGGGAACAAAGCCTAAAAATAGAACGTGATATAACTCTTTACTATGTAAGTTAATCACTTCATCAATTGTGAGTTGATGATAGTTAGCTACGTAATCTAAATCTTCACCTTGGTAGTAGGTATTAATTTGGTGGTGCTGGCTATCAAACGGGTAATCATCCACTTCCTCCCATAACTTAGCTAAGGTGTTGTGCCATTTATGGAGCATTTCTGAAGACTTTAAATACAAAGTTAATGAGTTCATAGCCGGTACTAAATCAATAAACTCATTACTATTTTTACAGTGTTGGGCGAGTGCCCAAAGCTTTTTTTGCGTCGCAAGTATGTGTGGTTCGCTGTAGTGAGAAACATCAAAAAGCAGGCTAGAGTTCGTTAAAATTTTTATACTAGGAATCATGCTCATACCGATAACTCATTAATATTAATTACATTTAAGCTATCACAGTCGCTGTACTATTACGATATTAATAGACAAGCTCGGATCGAATTAACTTCCTCATTCGTAAAGTTTTGTTGTGTGTGAAATTTATTGTTGGGTTTACAGGTCTGCTTTAGAGTAACTAAAACTAAGAGGTAATCGTATGTTTAAGGGGTTAATATTAGCTACATTTGCTGTGTTTGGATTACTAAGTACGATGAGCGCTATCTCGTCAGATGAGGTAACTAAATCCAGTGATTTAAATGCCACCATGCATGTAGAAAAGCTAGTGCTTGGCTCGGGTTGTTTTTGGGGGGCAGAAAAACGCTATGAAGCACTTAATGGGGTACTCGATGCAGAGTCGGGCTATGCCGATGGGCATGGGTTTAAACCAACCTACAGGAATATAACTAAGCTATCGCGTCGCTTTGATGAAGATAACTACGCTGAAGTGGTGCAGGTTACATTTAATAGCAATATTATTTCGGCAAAAGAGCTGCTGCAAAATTATTACGAAAGCCACGATCCGACTCAAAAAAACCGCCAAGGTAATGATGTAGGTACACAATATCGCTCTATTATTTTAACTACTAGTGACGAGCAAGCAAACACCGCGATTGCTGTAACACAGCAGTACCAGCAGTTACTCACCAAAGCAGGTTATGGAACAATAGCTACACAAATTAAGCCACTAGAGCAATTTTATTCTGCTGAAGAGTATCATCAAAATTACCTTGAAAAAAATCCAAACGGTTATTGCCCAGACCATTCAACCGGCGTTGTTTTTAGTCAAGATGAAAAGCAGCAGCTTGATAACACCGCATTGTTAACTGGCAAGCAAATTGTTATTTTAGACTCTCGTGATTACTGCCCTTACTGTGAAAAATTTAAAGCGGCGGTAGCCAATGACTATAAAGGCACAATACCAATGACATTTCGCCATGCTGATCAGCTTAATGGCTTAACCATCAAATCGGCTACGTGGGCTACACCCACCATACTATTTTTAGAAGATGGAGTAGAAGTGTATTCTCGCCAAGGTTATATGGATGCCGAGCTGTTTTATAAAGCGCTAGGTGCATTTAAACTCGGTGACAGTGAAGCTTATAAAGTAGCGTTTAACGCTAAAACCGACAGCCCATATTGCAAAGAATACGCTATTTTTAAAAACACCCCCGATGGCATTTTTATCGATAAACTCAGTGGTGAACCCTTGTTTGATACCCGCGACAGATTTAATTCGGGTACTGGCTGGTTGTCGTTTACACATCCTGTAAAAGACAGCGTAACGCAGCATGAAGATAACAGTTGGGGCATGCAACGTATCGAGCTTAAATCTAAAAGTACCGGGATTCATTTAGGGCATTTATTCCCGGGTGAAGGGCCAAATGGTCAAGATAGATTTTGTATTAATGCCACTGTCTTAGAGTTTGTTGCTCGCGATGAAATAAACAGAACAGATGATGTTTAAGCTAATTAGCAAATAGGCAAATTTTAAGCAAAAAAAAGCAGCGACACTTAAAAAAGGGCGCTGCATTTCAATTGACAACATCTTCACACACAA